>JANNVG010000438.1:0-4914 GCA_031414395.1 Fimbriiglobus sp. | reverse complement strand
CTTCGCGGTCAAAGGGCTGGCCCATCGCAAACTGACAGTCGCATCCTGCTTCCGCGTGACCGCTGGCCCTCGCTCGCGCGTCGGGCTAACAGGCCTCCGCACGGCGACGATCCCTGTCCTGCTTCCGCGAAGCCACTGGCCCCTCGCTCGCGCGTCGGGCTAACAGGCCGCCCGCCGGGCGGTCACTTCTTCGCAGGCGTGTACGCCTTCAGTTCCTGGACGTGCCGGCCGGCGGACGTCTGTCGCACCAGCCCGACGCCGTCGCCGTAGTAGTAGGTGGTCTCACTGCGGACGTTCGGCTGGATGTACTTGCGGGTGATGGGGAAGGCGGCGAACTTGCCCGCCGGCGTGGTCAACTCCTCCTCCTTGCCGACGGTGCATTCGACCACGTACTCGTTGCCGTTGATGGCGTACTTGTTCTCCCAGGTGTCGCCCTCCTTCATGCCCGCCTTGCGGATGAGCATGCCGTCGCCGTAGTCGCCGCTCGTGCTGGCCGTCAGCCGCAGCTCGCCGTCCTTCAGGCGGTACGTCTCGAACTGCTTGCCGCCGGTGTCGGTGACGATGTCCACGCGGACGGTCCGCACGCCGTCCTTCTCGGCCGACTCCGTCACCTCTTCCACGTACACCCGCTTCTCGTCCCCGCTGCGGATGTACTCCCACTTGGTGCCGACGGCGTAGGGGAACGGGTCGGCCTTCTTCACCGCCTTCGGCACCGGGGCGGCCGTGGCGAGTCCGGCGAGCAACAGGGCGAGCGCGACGCGGGGCATGGGATGGGTCCTCGGGTGGGTGTGCTCTGCTCGCTCCGCGAGCGGGTTCGGAGGTCCGCTCGCGGAGCGAGCAGAGCACTTCCTACTTCTTCCCAGGCGTGTACGCCTTCAGCACCTCGCTGGCGGCGCCCTCGGTGTCGATCCGCACCAGCCCGACGCCGTCGGCGTACCACACCGTGCCCGTCTGGAACGGGGCGCCGTTCTGCACGTACTGGAACTTGACCGGCACCGCCTCGAACTGGCCGGCCGGCAGCTTGATCGACTCGGCCTTGCCCACCGTGCGGACCTCCGTGTACCCGCCCATGTCGTTCTCCCAGGTGTCGCCTTCCTTCATCTTGTGCTTGATGATGTACCGCGGCTTGGCCTCCCCGCGGTTGCTCGTCTTCACCACCGCCACCCCGTCGGCGTCGCGGCGGAACTCCTGCGTCAGGTTGATCGTCCGCTGGGTGGCCACCTGCGCCCCGTCCTTCTCGCCGGCGGCGGTGATCTCGCGGGTGTCGGTGGTGGTGGCGTTGTCGTCGGCCGACACGAACTCCCACTTGCACCCGGCGAGCAGGGGCATCCAGTCGGGGTCGGTCTTCTTGAGCGCCTTCGGCACCGGGGCGGCGACCGCGACAACGACCGACAGCAGGGCGAGCAGGGCGGCGGCGGGTCGGGTCATGGGGTTCCTCAGTCTGGTCCGGCCGGTGAACCGGCGGCGTCAGCCGCCTGGGTGGAATGTCACCCGCGGTTCACCCATCGCCCCTCGCTCGCACGTCGGGCGAACGACCTCGTCACTTGCCGGCGGTGAACTCGCGGAGGACGACGGGCGTGCCGCCCTTGTGCTGCAGCTTCACCAGCCCCACCCCGTCGGCGTACCACAGGGTCGTCTCGTCGCCGTCCGAGCGGAGGTTGCGGCTGACGATGGGCACGGCCGTGTACTCGCCGGCCGGCGCCTTCACCGCCTCCGCCTTGCCCACCGTGCGGGTGTACTTGTACGTGTTCCGCGCCCCGCCGAAACTGTACTCGCTCGTCCACTCGTCGCCGGCGGCCATCTTCGGCTCGAACAGCTTGTGCGGCGGGTCGAAGGCGAAGGTGTCTTGTTTCAGGCGGAACACCCCGGTGGCGTCCTTCTTCAGCTCCCACTGTTGCGTGCTGTCGCCTTCCTTCCAGGTGATGGTGAAGTCGGTGGTGCCGTCTTTGGTGGCGCTGGCCGTCACCTCGCGGGTGTGCTCGTTGGTGCCGTCCGCGTGCCCGTACACCCACTTGGTGCCGACGGTGGCCGGGTAGTAGTCGGGCGCTTTGATCTTCTTCGGCACCGGGGCGGCGACGGCGAGCGCGGTGCAGATGAGCAGGGCGAATGACGGGGCGACGGTCCGCATCGGCGATCCTCGCAATGGGCTGGGGTTTAGCATACCCGACGGCCGGCCGCACGGGAACCGCGAACCGCGTTGAACTCCCCCTCTCCACTTTGGAGAGGGGGCCGGGGGGTGAGGTCTCCCCTTTTCGGGTCCGCGCAAGTCGCCCAGGTCCGCGCGTCTCGACAGCAGACGGGCCAACCCAGACCCGCCTCCCCAAGAACGGACAACTCACCATGAATCTCCTTCGCCGCCTCGCCCTCGCCGCCCTCGCCGTCACGGGCATCGCCGGCACCGCCTCCGCCCAGTACCCGTACCCGTACCCGCAGCCGCCGATCCGCACCTTCCCGCCGGCGTACCCGACGTACCGCCCGCCGGTGATCGTCCAGCAGCCGGTGTTCGCCCCGCCGGTCATCGTCCAGCGCCCGCCGGTGCAGGTGGTGTGCTGCCTGAAATCGTTCGCCCGCGACTTCCACCCGTGCCCCGGCCACCACGACATCCTGATCGAGCACCCGGTGACGGGCCGGCCGGTGCGGGTGTGCTTCGACCTGCCCGACTGCAAGCTGCGGGACCTCGACGTCAGCCGCCGGCGGATCGTGTTCGACTACGGCCGGCACGAGGTGGAGATCGAGTTCAACCGCGACGGCACCGTGTGCGTCCACGACTGAGTCGGGGCTGAAAAAGCGGCACGCGGATGAAGACAGGATTTCACCGCCGCGGGCACGAGTGTGGGGAATCAGAGCGTCTCACGCAGAGCCGCAAAGACGCAGAGAAAACTGGGAAGGTTGGAAACAGGCCATCTGTACCCTCCTTCTTGTTCTCTCTGCGTCTTTGCGACTCTGCGTGAGATCGTGTTCCCTCCCCCTGTTCTCCTCTCCGCGCCCACATGTGCCCTCGGCGGTGAATCTCCTCTCTGTTCTGATCCGTGTCCCTCCGCGCTGACATTCGCGTCACCCGCGTGCCGCTTGATTGCCGCCATTTCAGATCCCTTCGCCCGCCGGTGCCGGCTCCTTCTTCTTCGGCCGCATCCGCATGTTCAGCACCTCGATGACCACCGCGAACCCCATGGCGAAGTAGATGTACCCCTTATCGACCCGCTGCCCCAACGCCTCGGCCAGGAGCAGCACGCCGATCAGGATGAGGAAGCTGAGGGCGAGCAGCTTGATGGTCGGGTTCTTGTCCACGAATGCGGCGATCGGCTCGGAGAAGATGAGCATGACGACGACGGCGACAATCACGGCCGTGACCATCACCCACAACTGATCGGCGTCCACCATGCCGACGGCGGTGATGACCGAGTCGAGTGAGAAGATGATGTCGATGATGGCGATCTGGATGATGACGGACACGAACCCGGCCACCTTCTTCGCCGGCCCGTCGTCTTTGCCGCCGCGGGCCGTCTGCACCTTCTCGTGAATCTCCATCACGCTCTTGGCCACCAGGAACAGCCCGCCGACGAGCAGGATGAGATCCCGCCAGGAGACGGCGCGGGCCTCCGGGTCGTTCAGGAAGGGGAGTTCGGGCAGGGTGAACAGCGGGCGGGTGAGGCCGAGCAGGAATGTGAGCGTACACAGGAGCAGCAGGCGGGTGCCGAGCGCCGCCCCCAGTCCGATCCGCCGGGCCAGCCGCTGCTGGCTCTGCGGCAGCTTGCCGGCCACGATGGCCAGGAAGATGACGTTGTCGATGCCCAGCACGATCTCCATCAGCGTCAGGGCCAGCAGGCCGATGAGGGCCGACCACAGGCTCGTGTCCTTCGGGTGCAGGAACGTCACCTTCAGGCCGGGGTCGAGCGGGAGCGGCTCGCCGGTCTTGTCGTCCGCGGTGGCCGCCACTCGCAACTCGGTGGTGAGCAGTTGCCCGCCCACCCGCGAGTGGTCGGCCATGTCGGCTGACGCCCGAATCGTGCCGTCGTCGTCCTTCCCCTCGACGGACAGGGCGTGAACCTTCGCCAGGTCCAGGTCGAGCGTGCCGTTCGGCACCTTCAACTTGACCGACGCGAACCGGGCGACGCCCTCGGCGGGCGGCTGGTCCGGTCGTTCCACCTTCACCTTCAGGTCGTGCGGTGGGTCGGCGGGCGGGGCGTCGGCGGTCGCCTCCCCGACGGCCCGCACCACCCCGTTCAGGGCGAGCGAGGCAATCAGACACAGGCAGGCGGTGAGCAGGAAGCGGCGGAAGTTCGGCATGTCGGGCGACCCGGACGCGGAGCGAGGTGGGATCACTATAGGAATGGCGGTAGGCAAATGGGGTGCCGGGAACCTGGAACCGCGACTGTCGGGAGCGGGTGGCATACCGCTCCCGACAGTCAGTAGAATGCCGACCGGAGGACACCGCCATGCCGATTCACGACTGGACCCGGATGCAGACCGGGGACTTCCACGACTTCCACCAGAGTTGGCTGGTGAACATCCGAAACGCACTCAATGGCGGCTCGCTGCCGTCGGAGTACATGGCACTGGTCGAGCAGGTGACGGGTGGCCCGATCCCGGACGTGGTGACTCTGAACACCGCCCCCCGCCGGCCGAAAGGCGACCCCGGCGGCGTGGCGGTGGCCGACGCCCCGCCGACGGCACGGGTCATCGCCCGAACCGAGAAGGCCATCTACCAGCGGAAGAAGAACCGCGTGGTGATTCGCCACGGGCGGGGGAAGGTGGTGGCCATCATTGAACTGGTGTCGCCGGGCAACAAGGACAGCGTGAACGCCCTCCGCACGTTCGTGGAGAAGGCGTGTGACATCCTCAACCAGGGCGTTCACCTGATGGTGGTCGATCTGTTCCCGCCCACCCGCCGCGACCCGCAGGGCCTCCACAAGG
>JANNVG010000437.1:0-2963 GCA_031414395.1 Fimbriiglobus sp. | reverse complement strand
GGGGGGGGGGGGCTTGGGCGGGGCCGGGGGGGGTGTTGCTCTACCCGCCCCACCCCCCCCCCACCCCCCACTACCGCGCCCCCCACCCCGCCGGGCTCGGGGCGCGCCCCGCCCCCCCCCACGGCCACCTCCATATCCTTTCCCCCGGACCCTCTCCGGGAGCCGGCCGCATGAAACGCATCGGGATCCTCACCGCCGGGGGCGACACGCCCGCCCTGAACGCCACCATCTTCGGCGCGGTCGCGCGGGCGAACAAGCTGGGCATCGAGGTGGTCGGGTTCATCAAGGGGTTTAGCAGCCTGTTCAACCCGCGGGTGCCGTATGTGCACCTGAACCCGCTCTTCAGCACCATCCCCGAACTCGACCCGGCCCGCGGCGGCACCATCCTCGGCGCCTCCCGCGATTACGTCGATGCCGACGACAAGAACGCCATCGACACCATCGGCTTTCGGTTGAAGAAGCTGGGCGTGGACGGCCTCATCTGCGTCGGCGGGGACGGCACGCTGAACGGCATGCAGGCGCTCTCCGACTGCCTGCCGACGGTCCTCGCCCCCAAGACCATCGACAACGACCTGGGCCTGAACTACCCGAACGAGCCGAACGAGTGGCGGCGGATCGACGAGGTGACCGGCCCCACCCCGCCCGAACCCGACGCCCAGGACATCGGCGGGTTCTGGTACACCCGCACCCCCTCGCGGGCGTCGTTCGACCTGGAACGCATGGTGAACTACGTCACGCCGGGGTACGCCACGAGCGTGTACGTGAGCGCGAGCGGGGTGCAGCGGGTGCGAACCACCGCCGAGAGCCACCGCCGCATCGCCATCATCGAGGTGATGGGCCGGCACAGCGGGTACATCGCGCTGGGCAGCATGTACGGCCAGCCGGACCTACTGCTGGTGCCCGAATCGCGGGTGAACGTCGACGCCCTGGTGGAGCGGGTGAAGGAGATTTACGACCTGCAAAAGCACGTGGTCATCGTGTGCGGGGAGGGGATCATCGACCAGAACGGGCACGAGCTGGGGGCCGAGCGGACGAGCACCGACCCGGCCGGGAACAAGGTGCTGACGGGGGCGAGCGAGGCGCTGCGGGAGCTACTGGTGCGGAAGCTGGGCGACGACTACTTCACCAGCAAGCGGCGGAACGAGAGCGCGCGGGCGGCCATCTTCACGCGGAAGATCGGGCACACCCAGCGGGGCGGGCGGCCCATCCTGTTCGACCGCTTCTACGCGGCGCAACTCGGCGGGCACGCGGTGGACCTGCTGCTGGCCGGGAAGATGAACGCGGTGAGCGTGTTGCAGTGGACGGAGGACAAGGGGTTCCACCTGGGCGAGGTGTACGCGAACGACTTCCGCGACCGCTGGGGGCTGATCCACGCCCGCAAGATGCACCCGTCCTTCTACGACCCGGCCGCCCTCCGCCCGTCGGCCGTCGGCATCCGCTACCTGCTGCCCATCTTCACCAACGCCATCGGCATGGACGACCTGGAGGCCCTCCGCACCGACCTGTTCGACGAGAGCCACCTGGCCCTGCCGTACCACTCGGTGAACACGGACATCAACAAGCGGATCAAGTACCTGCTGCCGGCCGACAGCGCTCCGAAGGCGAGCGACGAGTGAGTGGTCAACCCTTTGAAAACTCCTTCTCGTTTACCCGCGCCAGCAGGCTGTTAAGGGCGGCCTTCGTCGGGGGCGAGGTGAGCGCTCGACCAAGAGCCGCGAGAAGTTCGTCTTGGTCATTGCACCGGCGGTACGCGGTGGGGGTGTCGCTGTCCGCGTAGTCCCAAACAATTCCGGTTGGAAGTTCGATGGTAAGTGGATAGTAGCGGTTCTCGTAGTGCTGAATCTGGAGCAGTTCCTCCCCGTGGTAGCCGATGGAGCGCGCTTGCAGAAGCAACTTGTGCCGACACTCGACGGCCCCATCGTCGTCCACGTCACGGGACGAACTGACATCGGCCGTCAACATGCCTTTCGTTCGTCGACTGATCGCCTCCGCTTGGGTCTTCAGGACCACCAGCGGGGGCACAATGTCCACACGGATGTCGTCGCCCCACAAGTCGGGAATCTCGGTCGGCATGATTCACCTCGTAAAGTCGAACTCACAGAACAGTGGCAGATGATCCGAAAGCATGTTCGAGCGAGGTCGCCCAGTCTTCGAGACGAACTGTTCCTGTCCGTCACCATCGAGGATTTCCACCCGTACAAACTGGTCGATCAACGCTGGTCGGATCAACACCTGATCGTACATGTGCCAAAAATGGTTAGTAGGTTCCACCGCATTTGGGTAGTAGTGAGTGCCTGGCGGCCCTGGGGACACGTCTCCGAAACACCCCCACATCGGGTTGTAGAAGCAGGGGTGATCTTCCCGAGCAGTCAGACCGCCCACGGTACGCACCAACTCTTTCGTCATCACGGCATGGAAGCCGCGGGTGCCCACGACACCGGCCTCGTAGGGGTTCATGTTCAGGTCACCGACCAAGAACGTCCGGGCATGACCAACACGAGATTTGACGTATCGAATCGCATCAGCCGCCTCGACCGTCGTGAGCAACCGCCCACTGTCAGTGTACACCGTTTGCCGGTCGCGTAGGTGAACGCCGACAAGCAAGATCGGGAGGGCCGAAGGGAAACGGACCTCTCGAATCGTGATCCGATCACGAGCCTGGCCGTTGTACCCGTCGATCACATCATCGGCCGGGAGTCGGGTCCAGACGTGTACCTTCTCGCTCCGCGACCACGGCTTCACATACGTTCCGACCCCGGCGTCGTTCAGCGCCTTCGACACCTCCCCGTCGGGCAAGTCGCATTCGGCGAAGATCAGCACGTCGAGAGGATGACGTTTCGCCAGTCGGGTGAACGACGCGCACAGTTCCGCCGGGCGGGTGGCATGGGTCGCGCTCGACACGCCGTGCAGGTTCCAGAACAAGAAGCCGGGCATGGTGAACCGGGCGGGTGGCGTGGCGGGTG
>JANNVG010000436.1:0-2926 GCA_031414395.1 Fimbriiglobus sp. | reverse complement strand
GGTGGGGTGACTCACTGCCGACTTCCCGGGGCACACGGGTTCGCCGAAAGGCTTGCCCGCCGCGGGCGGTCCGGGTCTACTATTGGGTGGGCGTGTCCGCCCGCGTTCTCCCCCTTCGGCTCGGTCCATCCGCACACCCCTCACCCCGGTGGAGTTCCTCATGCCTCGACTGCTCCCCGCCCTCGCGCTCGTCGCCGTACTGGTGCTCGTCGGCCGTGCCCCCGCCCAGGTGATGTTCAAAGAGCCGATCCCCGCCCCCGAACTGGACGGCGGCACCCACTGGATCAACACCGGCAAGCCGCTCACCGTCAAAGATCTGAAGGGGAAGATCGTCATCCTCGACTTCTGGACCCTCTGCTGCATCAACTGCATGCACATCATGAAGGAGTTGACCGAACTGGAGGAGAAGTACCCGAACCAGGTGGTGGTGATCGGCGTTCACAGCCCGAAGTTCGACAACGAGAAGAACAACGAGACGCTGCGGAAGGCGGTGCTGCGGTACGAACTCAAGCACCCGGTGGTGAACGACGCCGACAAGAAGATCTGGACCGCCTACAACGTGAACTGGTGGCCGACCATCATCGTCATCGACCCCACCGGGAAGGCGGTCGCCGGGGCGGCGGGCGAGCCGACGGTGGACTTCAAGAGCACCGCCAAGATCGTGGACGCGCTCATCGTGAAGCACAAGAAGGACAAGACCCTCGACGAGACGCCCCTGCGGTTCGACACGGCCAAGTTCCGCGACGGCCCCGACACGCCCCTGTACTTCCCCGGCAAGGTGGTGGCCGACGGCAAGGGCAAGCGGCTGTTCATCGCCGACAGCACGCACCACCGCATTGTTATCACCGACCTGGACGGCAAGAAGCTGGCCATCGCCGGGGCCGGCACGCCGGGCAAGACGGACGGCGCCTTCGACAAGGCCCAGTTCGACGACCCGCAGGGCATGGCGATTGACGGCGACACGGTGTACGTGGCCGACCGCAAGAACAACAGCGTCCGCGTACTCGACATGAAAGCGCAGACGGTGTCCACGCTCGCCGGCACGAACCGCACGTTCACCCTGAAGGGCACCCCGCGGGCGATGCAACTGACACCGTGGGACGTGTGGCTGGACGGGCAGAAGCTGTTCGTCGCCATGTCCGGCTCGCACCAGATCTGGCTGTACGACCTGAAGTCGAAGAAGTTCGGCCCGTTCGCCGGCGATTCGGACGAGAACCTGCAAGACGGCCCGCACGCCAAGGCCAAGTTCGCCCAGCCGAGCGGGTTCGCCAGCGACGGCAAGACGCTGTTCGTGGCCGACTCCGAGGTCAGCGCGATCCGCACGGTGCCGATGGACGGGACGGGCGAGGTGGGCACGCTCGTCGGCCGCGGGCTGTTCGACTTCGGCGACCGCGACGGCCCCGGCCGGGTGTCCGACGCCAGCCAGCGGAAGACGACCGAAGCGCTGCTGCAACACCCGCTCGGCGTGGCACTGTACCAGGACCGCGCGCTGTTCGTGGCCGACACTTACAACAGCAAGCTGAAGGTGATCGACCTGACCAGCGGGGCGGTGGTGTCGTTCCTGGGCGGGCCGGCGAAGAAGGGCGAGGAGCCGGTGTTCAACGAGCCGGCCGGCATCAGCATCCTGGGCGACACGCTGTACGTGGCCGACACGAACGCCCACCGCATCCGCGTGGTGGACCTGAAGACGAAGGCGGTGAAGACGCTGGAACTGAAGGACGTGCCGCCGGTTCACCCGATCACTACACTCCCCTCCGCCCGCCCCCACTCCCACTCAGGTGCCCGTCATGCGAACCCTCTCCGCCCTGCTGCTCACCGCCGCCCTCATGCCCGCCGCCGACCCGAAGCCGGTCGAGCCGTTCAACGGCAAAGACCTGAGCGGGTGGAAGCTGAAGGACGAGAAGAAGAGCCAGTGGAAGGCGGCGGCGGTGACGCTCTCCGAAAAGGCACCCGGCCAGTTGTCGGTGGCCGACGGCAAGACCGAGGGGCCGGTGACGCTGGCCAACCTGAACGCCGGCGGGTGCGACATCTTCACCGAAGAGAAATTCGGCGACTGCACCATCGAGCTGGAGTTCATGGTGCCGAAGGGGTCGAACAGCGGCATCTATGTGATGGGCGAGTACGAGGTGCAGGTGCTGGACAGCTTCGGCAAGGCGGACGACAAGCTGACCGAGGGCGACCTGGGGGCCATCTACTCGGCCGCCAAGCCGAAGAAGAACCTGGCCAAGAAGCCGGGCGAGTGGCAGGCGTTCAAGATCGAGTTCCAGGCGCCCAAGTTCGACGGCGACAAGAAGACGGCCAACGCGAAGTTCGTGAAGGTGACGCTGAACGGCGAGGTGCTGCACGAGAACGTGGAGATGAAGCAGCACACCCCCGGCGGGCTGACCGGCAAGGAGGTGGCGACCGGCCCGCTCATGTTCCAGGGCGACCACGGCCCGGTGGCCTTCCGGAACATCAAGGTGACGGCGAAGTAGTGGCGGGCGAACCCCGGCAGTCATACCGGGGGGATGGTCTCACGGGACAATTCAAACGGAACGCGGATGACGCGGATGGAACGCGGATGACACGGATCAGTACAGAGCAAGAGATTTCACCGCCGAGGACACATGAGGACACATGAGAGGAAGCAGGGAGGCGAGTTCTGATCGGCTGAACTCTTTGTTTCTCTCTCGTGCCCTCTTGTGTCCTCGGCGGTGAAATCTGTCTTCATCCGCGTTGATCCGCGCTGGAATCCGCGTCATCCGCGTGCCTCTTGAATTCCGTCGCGTCACTTCTTCTTGAACAGCTTGTCCAACCCCTTCTTCAGCGCGTCGTCGATCAACTCCTGCCCCTTGTCTTGCACCGCCTCCTTCGCCGCCCCCTTCGCTACCGCCTGCAGTTGCCCCCTCATGCCGTCGCTGTCCAGTTGCGGCTTCGCCAGTGTACC
>JANNVG010000435.1:0-5102 GCA_031414395.1 Fimbriiglobus sp. | reverse complement strand
GCCGTCGATGGTGCGGGTGGTGGCGTCGGCCGGGATCGCCTGGGTGTAGGTGGGCCGCTGGACGTAGGCCACGGGGTCATCCTGCGCGGTCGGTGGTTGAGTTGGAGCGTGGTCGTCTGCACTGGCGGGAAAGGCGGTCGGCGTCCACAAGGGTGCGAGTCACACGCCGGCGAAGGCCCGCTCCCAGAAGGCGGCCTTCTTCTCCTCGAAATCCGGCGAGTGGTGGTACGACCTGACGCCGTACAGCTCGGTCAGGGGCCGCTGGAACTCCGACACGACGCCCGGCGCGTTGCTGTGTTCCATGTAGTAGGCGGCGACCTCCTGGAACCGGCCGTGGCCGGCCAGGTCGATCATGATGCCTTTCAGTTCCTGGTAGCCGACGGTCCACAGGTCGCGTAGTTCGTGCTCGAACTGCCCGGTGTCGTACTTCCTGCCGGTGAAGAGGGCCGAGCGGTAGCGTTCCAGGATGTCGGCCGCCCTGGTCAGCCGCTGGGGGGTGAGGTTGGCCATACTCGTCAGCGCTCCGTGAGTTCGATCACTTCTAGCCCCGCCGGGTCACTTCTTCTTTTGGGTGCCCTTCTTTCTGCTGGCTTTCTTCGTCGGCTTCTTCTCCGAAGCCTGTTCCTGCTCTTGCTCACGTCGCCTTGCTTCGAGAATCTGCTGATAGAAAGCCTCCGTCTCCTGCTCTCCTCTCGCAAGAGGGGGCAAGCCCAGCACATCTTCGGGGGTTACTCCTGGAAACGGTTTGCCCGCGGGCCAGCCAGCGGGAGGCTTGTCATCGTAACCCAGGACGTTCACCTGCGAGAGAGGCACTGGTTCGGCAGTTATGTAGCTGACATCACTCAGCTTGAGCTTGCCTTGTGCCGCTCGGATCGCTTCGTCAGACATTTCTTCTGGCTTCGTCCAGTCCCATTCTCCTGGAGGCAGGACAGCAATCTTGGGAAGCGGGATGATCGCCTTCTTTGTGATCGCGGCGGCCTGATCGCGGATCTTCTTCAGCTTCTTGATCTCGGGCAACAAGGTGAAGTACCTGTCGAATAGGGGACGTGCCAGAACGTCCTCGGCAACGCGAACCACTGAGCGATCCTCCGCTTCTGCGATCCACGTCAGCATGAGGTGGATCATCTCTGGCACCCTGACGGAGATGGTTTTCCCCGTGGGCGGTCTGCCTCGCTTCGCCATAGGTCTTGGCCCGGAATGATTGATTGCGATACCACTGAAGGTATTCGGCATCTTACGCGGTGTCTATTCGCAATGCGACATGTCGCATTTTTGCCTTGACCCACGAACCCGCCAGGATACACTCTGATTGCGACACGTCGCATGTCGCATAAATTCACCTTCTGCCCGCATTGCTGACCTGACGAGGTGCCTCATGGCCAAGCGTGGACGACCAGTGCAGGAGCACAGGACGGAAAGTACCCGCGTGTTTCTGGACTCGGCGAAGGTGCTCCAGGAGATCGCCCGGCTCGAACGGGTGTCGCTCGCGCTCGTCGTGGAGCGTTACCTGAACAAGGAGGCGATGCGACGTGACCTCGCCGCCGCGGAGAAGAAGGAGCTGGATCGGCTGACCGCCTGCGTCGCCAAGTGAACCGCCCGCTCGTCTGATGCCACCGAACGGAAGACCACACCCGATGCCTTCGACCGCCTCACCCCCGACCGACCCCGTGGCCGCGGAACTCCGCGAGCTGCGGCTGGCCGTCCACCGGCTGGCGGCGGTGGTGAACTCGCGGCTGGCCCCGCCTGTGGACCTGCTGACGGTGAAGGAGGCGGCGGCGCGGGTGAAGAAGTGCCCCAAGACGATCCGCAAGTGGATCGCCTTGGGCATCCTGACCGAGCGGCGGGCGGGGACGGGGAAGGGGGCTGAGCACCGCATCCTGGCCGACGAACTGGACGTGCTGCTGGCCGACGGTGAGGACGCCTGCCGGCGATACCGCGTGTCGATGGGGAGGGCGTGACGTGAGCCGCGAGAACTACCACATTTGGTCGGATGCTGATGTCGCCGCCCTCCGCCTCGCGTATACCGCGGGCGGCGGGCGGCAGGAGGTCGCCGCGCGGAAGCGGGAACTCGCCGCCCGCATCGGCGTGGCAATCGGTTCCCTCTACTTCAAGGCGAAGGCGCTCGGCCTTGCCAGTGACGTGACGCGCCGGTGGACGCCGAGACAAGACGCCATCCTCCGCAAACTGCACGCCGCCGGTCGCTCGGACGGGGCTATCGCCGCCGCGGTCGGCGGCGGTATGGACTTCCGGCGGGTGTGCTTTCGGAGGAAGGTGCTCGGCCTGAAGACGACTCGACCACTCCCCCCGAGGGCGGAACGGTACTCGGCCCAGGCGAAGTCGCTCCACGCGGCGGGGCATACCGACTTCGAGATCGCGGGGGTGGTCGGGTGCCACCCGAGGACGGTCGCCCGCTGCCGTCGCTTGCTCGGCCTCGCCCCGATGCACCCTTGCGGTTCACCCCAATTCGTCTGGACCGCCTCCGCGGATGCGACCCTCCGAAGGCTGCACGGGGACGGTTACTCGGATGCGGAGATCGGTAAGCGGCTCGGCACCAGCAAGGCGATTGCGAGACTGCGGCGTGATGTGATCGGCCTACCTCCGCAAGACGGTGCTGCCGGTTCCCCGTTTCGGCGACGACTGGCGGACGCCCTGAAGGGAAGACTCTCCGACATCTTCAAGGCCCTCTTGGGTGACGAACCCCCGACCGGAACGATGGCCGAGTTCGCCCGGAGGTATTGCCTGCCGGATGATCTGAAACCGCGGCAGGTGCAAATCGTGCTGCTCCTGCTCGACGGCCCCACGACGCTCTGCTCGCTGGCCGGTCGAATGGGGTTGACCGTCACGAGGTCCAATCCACGAGGGGCCGCCGTCGACTACGTCGCCGACCTGATTCGCCGGGGGCTGGTCTGCCGGACGCCAAGGGGGTCAGGCGCACAGCTCCTTCTACTCAGCATCGTCGCGCTCGAAATGCTTGCCAGTGCCCAGCGGCAAGGCGGTGGCCGATGAGCAGCGAAACCGAACGCACCGCCCGCATCAACGAGGCGTTCTTCCTGATCGAGCGGACGGCGAGGGGGTACGCCCGCAACCTGCCGCCCGGCATCAGCCTCGACGACTTGGTCAGCCTTGGCGGGCTGGAACTGGTGAAGGCAGCGGACAAGTACGCGACCACCGACGGCACCCGGCCGTGGCTCGGGTTCGTCACGCAATGGCTCAAGCTCTCGTTCAAGTCGTACCTGGGCACCGTCCGCAAGAAGGCGAGCCGCTCCCGACCGCTCGACATCGAACTGCCCGACGGCGAGACGATGCCGCGGCCGGACACGCGGGCAAAGAACCCGTCCGATCAGGCTGCGGCCCGCGAGTCCCGCAATTTGGGGCATAAGGCCCTGGCGAACGCCGCTCACGGTGCCGCCCTGCCGCCGCCCGGCGAGGTGGCGATCAAGGCGACGGAGTACCGCGACGCTTTGTGTGCCGCCGTGCCGCCGTCGGACTTGGGCGGGCTGCTCCGAGCAATGTTGGAGCAAGGGAAGGCGGGGAACGTGGCGGCGGCGAAGCTGGTGTTCAGTGTCCTGCAGCCCTCAGGCCCGCCGCCGCTTCCTCCTCCGATCACCGTTCGGGTGGTGCTGCCGGGTGACGACGAGTGTGACGAGTGAAGTCCCAAAGAGCGGTAGCGAGTTGTTCGCCGGCATCCGGCCGGCATTTGCAGCGAAACCGACCAGGAAGTTCTCCAAGGAGGAGGCCGACCGTGAGCAAGAACCTGACCAAGTACGACCTGACGTGTTTCCCGTGCCCGAAGTGCGGTGCGGCGATGCTGGTGAAGCGGACCACTCCCGCCGGCGACGGCACCATCCGCCGCTTGCGGGAGTGCAAGTGGTGTGACCACCGCGTCAACACCGTCGAGCGGGTCAGTGGGGCGAAGGCGAAGCGGAAGCCGTCCTCGACCAGCCCATGATCGCCAGGGTGTCGTTGTCCGTGATCATTCACCCACTGGATGGAATCATGGCCACTTGGAAACCGACCGAACCGGGGCCGGGCGAGATCGGCACCCTGGGCGAGCAGCTCCGTCGCGCCCGCACACCGCGGCCGAAGCCTCAATCGCAGACCCCGACGACGCGGCGGTTCGAGGCGCTGGAGCGGGAGTTGGCCGAGCACCGGCGGCTGTTGGCTATCGCACTGGTGCGTTCCGGTCGGCGTTGAGTCGTTGTCCGGCCGACTTTCACCGCCGCCGTGGTCTGGATCACCCGGCCATTGCGGCTGACGCACGTTCCACTCTCCCTAATGGGGATGTGGCGGAGTAGTACAGATGCCGAGCCGCATGATCCGGGACGGTTTAGTGGCCAGCGACGCGGTGGATGCGCTGTCGCCCGAGGCCGAGGTGCTGTTCGTCCGCCTCATCCTGATCGCCGACGACTTCGGGCGGCACGACGCCCGGCCGTCGATTCTGCGGGCGAGGTTGTTCCCGCTCAAGGCTGACCGGGTGACGGACGCGGACATCGAGGCGTGGCTCGGGGAGTGCCAGCGGGCAGCGCTGGTGAGTGTGTCCGGTTGGCGGGATAGACCACATCTCGAAATCGTTGGCTTCTCCGACCTCGTGCAAGGGGGTCGGCGATGAGCAAGACGAAGCGACCGGCGTTCCAGTTCTACCCAGCCGACTGGCGGAAGGACGTGGAGTTGCGCTCGTGCTCAGTCGCCGCCCGCGGCTTGTGGATCGACCTGATTTGTCTCGCCCACGAGTGCGAGCCGTACGGCCACCTCACGGTGAACGGGAGGGCGATGACGGCCGGCCAGATGGCCGGGCAGGTGGGGGCGTCGGTCAAGGATGTGGAGAAGCTGCTCGCCGAGCTGCTTGCGGCGGGCGTGGCCCGCCGCACCGAAGACGGGGTGATCTACTCGCTCCGGATGATGCGAGACGAGGCGTTCCGGGAGAAGCGGGCCGCCTGGGGTGAACGCGGTGCCGAACACGGGGTGAAGGGTAAGGAGCACGGGGCCAAAGGCGGGCGGCCCAAGCTCAACGGCTTCGCCAATCCCCCCGCTGAACCCCCCGGCTCCGATGCAGAAATCCCCCGGTCTGAAGGCACGGAAACCCCCGGTATAACCCCCCCCTT
>JANNVG010000434.1:0-3194 GCA_031414395.1 Fimbriiglobus sp. | reverse complement strand
CTGACAGTTCACCGCATTCTTGGGGTTGACACGCTGGGTGTGTTTGGCTCCGCTGGGGCTTTCCTGGCGGACCCATGACACCAGCCACGACCCTGCTCGATGCCGCCCCGACCCTGTTCCCCGATCTGGATCTGGGGGATGCCCGTCGTGACCGTCGGTTCCGCACGGTCGTCCAGGCCATCGCCGACAACCCCGGGGCCTCGCTGCCCCAGTTGTTCCCCAGACCCGCCGACTACAACGCCTGCCTGCGGCTGTTCGATTCCCCGCAGTGTCCCCACCGCAACATCCTCGAGGCCCACGCCAGCGCGACCCTGGACACCATCGAGAACCATCCCGGTGTCGTGCTGCTGATCCACGACGCCACGGTGCTCGACTTCTCCGGCCACACCACGCTGGCGGACGACCTCGGCCCCGTCGGCAACGGCGGCGGACGGGGTTGGCCGGCCCATCAGTCGATTGCGGTGAACCCGCAGGATCGCACGGTGTTCGGACTGGTCAGCCAGATCCTGCACGTGCGGGACACGGTGCCCAAAGGCGAATCGGTGGCGGCCCGACGGGAGCGAACCAGCCGCGAGAGTCTGCTGTGGCAGCGGGGTCTGGACGAGATCGGCCCGACCCCGGAGCCGGCCAACTGGATCGATGTCTGCGACCGCGGGGCCGACATCTTCGAGTGCCTCCAGCCACTCCGGGATCGCCGGCGACGCTTCGTGGTGCGTTCCACCCACAACCGCGCGTGGGGGGTCGGCCCCACCGCCGACAAAGCCGAGCACCGACTCCACGACCCGCTGCGGGCGACTCCGGCCCAGGCCCAATGGAACCTGACCATCCCGGCCCGGGCCGAACCGCCCGGACGGGTGGCACGCCTGAGTGTCAACGCGGTGTCGGTGGCGTTGCGACCGCCGCACGTGCAGAAGGGACTGCACCGCCGCGAGACGGTGGCGGTGAACGCGGTGCGGGTGTGGGAAGAACATCCGCCGGCCGGGGTCGAGGCGTTGGACTGGATTCTGCTGACGGGCGAGGCCGTGGGCACGCCGGAACAGCTTCGCCAGGTGGCCGACTGGTCTGCCTGCCGGAGGCACATCGAGGAGTTCCACAAGGGTCAGAAAAGTGGCTTGTCGGTGGAAGGATGCCAGGTGCAGTGCGTGGGGAAGATGGCGGCGTTGGTGGCGGTGCTGAGCGTGGTGTCGGTGGGACTGATGAACCTGCGGCTGGCGATGCGGAACCCGGCGACGGCCGAGCGGCCGGCCCGCGAGTTGGTGCCGGCGTTGTGGATCTTGGTGCTGAGCCGGATGCAGACAGGCCGGGTTCAACCGGAGTGGACGGTGGAGCAGTTCTGGGTGCAACTGGCCCGCCTGGGCGGGTACCAGAAGAAGCCGGCCAAGCACCCGCCCGGTTGGATCACGTTGTGGCGTGGCTGGCAAATCCTCCACGCACTCATCAAATACGAGAACAGGTCAAGCCCAAAGATGTGATGAGCTGTCAGCCGTGACGGCACCGGCGCGCGTGACGGTGCCGCCACCGGTCGAGCTGCTCCGCATGTCGTACATGGAAATCCGAGACGCCGACTCGGAAGACCTCGTGACGGTCATCGAGCTGCTCAGCCCGTCGAACAAGGTGGGGGACGACCACCGGGCGTACATCGGGAAGTGGCAGCGGTTCATGGAGAGCCGGGTTCACTTCGTCGAGATCGACCTGCTCCGCGGCGGGCAGCCGACGCCGTGGGGCCACCGCCCGCCGTCCGACTACTCCGTCACGGTCAGCCGGTGGGAAGCGCGGCCGACGGCCGACCGCTGGCCGATCCGCCTCCGCGAGCGGCTGCCGGTCATCCCCATCCCACTCCGCGACGGCGACCCGGAGCCGACGCTCGACCTTCAGTCGCTCCTGCACAAGGTGTACGACGCCGCCGGGTATCAGTACCGGGTGTATCGCCGGCCGCCCCAGCCGCTGCTGTCGCCGCCCGACGACGCCTGGGCCGCCGACCTCGCCCGCGCCGCCACCCCGACTTGAGGCTTCACCCAGTGCTCGACCGCTCCCGCTTCCGCGGCTCGCTCCTCGGCCTGGCCGCCGGTGACGCCCTCGGCACCACCGTCGAGTTCGAGTCGCCCGGTTCCTTCACCCCGCTCACCGACATCGTCGGCGGCGGGCCGTTCGGCCTCAAACCGGGCGAGTGGACGGACGACACTAGCATGGCCCTGTGCCTCGCGGAAAGCCTGGTGGCGAAAGGGTTCGACGAAACGCACCAGCTCGAAACGTACTGCCGCTGGTGGAAGTAGGGGCACCTGAGCGTGAAGGGGCGGTGCTTCGACATCGGCAACCAGACTCGTGCCTCGCTCGCCGCCTTTTGGGAGCGGAAGTCGTTCGTGCCGGTGGCGGATGACAACTCGGCCGGCAACGGCAGCATCATGCGACTGGCCCCCGCGCCGTTGCGATACGCGGCCAACCCGGAACAGGCGATCACGATGGCGGCGCGGTCGAGTGTCACCACGCACGGGACGCGGGAGTGCGTGGACGCCTGCCGGTATCTGGGCGGGCTGATCGTGGGGGCGATTCACGGGCGGTCGAAGGACGAACTGCTGAGCGTCGGGTTCTCGCCGGTGCCGGGGTTGTGGGACCGCCAGCCGCTCGCACCGAAGATCAATGCCATCGCCAACGGGTCGTTCAAGCTGAAAGACCCGCCGCAAATCGTCGGTGCCGGCTATGTGGTCGCCTCGCTCGAAGCGGCCCTCTGGGCGTTCCACCACGGTGACGACTTCCGCACCGGGGCACTGCTGGCGGTGAACCTGGGCGACGACGCCGACACCACCGGCGCGGTGTACGGGCAACTGGCCGGCGCGTTCTACGGCGAGGCGGGCATCCCCGAAGCGTGGCGGGGCGTGCTGGCCATGCGCGACCTGATCGAACGCCGGGCAGACGAGTTGTTCGCGCTGGCGACAGGTTGAAGCGGGTGTGCCTCCGGTGGTCGGCAGCCCCCACCCGCCGGGTTCACGTCGTGAACTCCGGCGACCTCCCCTGCACGGGGGGAGGTGGGGGGGGTGCGGGTCGTCGCGTGGGTGGCTGGTGCGGCGGAGCCAACAACCCCCACCTCCCCCGGTGCGGGGGAGGTCGGACGGCTTTGCCGTCCGGGTGGGGGGTCTGCCGACTCCCAGTTGAAGCCCCTCCCCAAATCCCCTCCGGATCGCGTTCGACCGCCTCCG
>JANNVG010000433.1:0-2315 GCA_031414395.1 Fimbriiglobus sp. | reverse complement strand
AGGACGAGGAAAGCCCGTGCCCGTACAAGCGGGGGGAGGACGGCAAGGAGAGCATGGGGCCGGAGGTGACGACGACCGTCTGTCCGGCGTGCGGCAAGTTCATGGTGAAGAAGGACGGGCGGTTCGGCACGTTCTTCACGTGCGAGGGCGCGCCCGACTGCCCGACCATCATGAACCTCGGGGCGGACGGCAACCCGGTGGTGAGCACCCTGCCCAGCCCGGCCAAGTGCCCGCAGTGCGGCAAGCAGCAGCTCCTGCTCAAGTTCAGCAAGACGGGCAACCGCTACGTGCAGTGCCCCGACACCAAGTGCAAGTTCACCGCCGACGCGGACGAGCAGGGGAACCCGGTGCCGCCGCCGGACACGGGCATCGCGTGCGACAAGTGCGGCAGCCCGATGACCATCAAGAAGAGCTTCCGCGGGCCGTTCCTGGCCTGCACCGGCTACCCTAAGTGCCGCAACGCCAAGAGCATCAACGCCGAACTGCGGGAGACGCTGAAGGACATCCTGCCGCCGCCGGACGCGAAGCAACAACCGGCCGACGTGCCGGTCGTAGACGTGAAGGAGATCTGCCCGGAGTGCGCCGGGGCGATGACGCTGCGGAAGTCGCGGTTCGGCGGGGGCAAGTTCTTCCTGAGTTGTGCCAAGTACCCGAAGTGCAAGGGCACGCGGCAGGTGACGCCGGAGATCGAGGACCAGATCACGGCGGCCACCAGCGGCGGCGGGGGCGGGGGCGGCCCGCCGCCGTACTGACCCGCGTGGTAGAATGAAGTCGAACACCGGGAGGGCGTGCGATGGCTACAACCAAGAAACCGGGCAAGTTGAAGGTGCGGTTGCTCCGAATGCCCAAGAAGCACAAGGGGAAAATTCCGGTCGCGGTCATTCGCGCGGCAGTCAAGCAGGTGGCCGCCGAGTGGCGAGCACAGCAGGCCGTTGCTGCGGCCGAGACGCGGTAGCCCATGCGCCTCCCTCGCCCGACTTACAACACCAGCGTGTTCCTGAACTGCCCGTTCGACGCGGACTACCAACCGCTGTTCCGCGCGCTCGTGTTCACCGTCGAGGCGTGCGGGTTCCGCGCGAGATGCGCCCTGGAGGTGGACGACTCGGGGGAAACACGAGCGGAGAAACTGCTCCGCATCATCCGCGAGTCGCGGTTCGGCATCCACGACATCTCCCGCACCGAGTCGAGCGCCGAGGGGTTGCCGCGGTTCAACATGCCCTATGAGTTCGGGCTGTTCGTCGGGTTCAGAGCGAGCGGTGCGCCGCGCCACGCGAAGAAGGCGGTGCTGGTACTCGACCGCGAGAAGTACCGCTACCAGAAGTTCCTTTCGGACATCGCCGGGCAGGACATCCGCGCACACGGCGGGACGACGGACGGGCTGATTCGAGAAGTGCGGGCCTGGCTGGCGTCCAAGACCGAACGGCCGATCGAAGGTGCGGACCACCTGACGGAGCAGTTCGCCCTGTTCGTTGAGGAAGTGCCCAGCATCCTGACGGTCGCTCGAAAGACCGAAGTAGACCTGGACAACTTTTACGACTTCCATCAACTCGTGTACGAATGGCTCGCGGAGCGGCGGGCGGGGTGAGCCGCCCCCGCCCCTGTCACGATGTCCGGCACCCCGTCGCCCGTCACGTCCCCGGTCAGGAAATCACTGCCCACGCTCACCCCGCCGGTGAACGCCGGGTCGTAGGCCATGAACCCGAGCACCTCGGCCGGCCCGCCCGCCGCGTTCAGGTCGAACGCCCGCAGCACCGCTTCGGCCCCGGCCGCGTCGCTCACCGCCGCCGACGTGACGGCCACCGCGGACACCAACCCGAGGGTGTCCACCAGCACGTGCCGCTTCCGCCCCGGCACCCTCTTCCCCCCGTCGAACCCGGCATCGGGCACCGTTTCAGCCGATTTCACCGTCGGCGAGTCGATGCTGAACAAGGACGGGGCGGGGTCTCGACCGTCGCCCACCCGCACCCGCTCGGCTAGCGCCCGTTGCACCCGCTCACACGTGCCCAGGCGGGCGAACTTCTCATGCCAGTTGTACACCGTCTTCCACGGGATGCCGAAGTCCTTGGGGATCATCTTCCACTGACAGCCGGTCTTAAGTCGGTATAGCATCACATTAACGGCGTGCCGCATGTTGGTCGTGCGTGGCGCGCCGGACGTGTCCGGCGGCGGCAAGAATGGCTCGATCAGCGTCCATTGCGCGTCGGTCAGGTCGGTGTCGTAGGTGGTGTTATTCTTCGACGTGTCGGGCGGTATATAGTCGGGGCGACGGGGCATGACATGGCATCCATGAGACGACTGTCTGATCGAGCGACACC
>JANNVG010000432.1:0-2098 GCA_031414395.1 Fimbriiglobus sp. | reverse complement strand
CTGACCAAAGGTCAGCAGGTTTCAAGTTCCAAGTTCCAAGTTCCAAGTGTAGACGCAGATCAACCTGGAACCTGGAACTTGGAACCTGGAACTGCGGAAGAAGAACACTTGATCCTCGAGTTCCGCGACGGCGTGCTGCTCTATGTGCCGGCGTCGCGGATCGACCTCGTGCAGCGGTACGTCGGCGGGCAGCAGTCGGCCCCGGAACTGAGCAAGCTGGGCGGGACGAGCTGGGGGCGGAAGAAGGACAAAGTGACCGAGGCGGTGATGGACATGGCGGCCGAGATGATCCGTGTGCAGGCGGTGCGGGCGACGCTGCCGGGGTTCAGCTTCCCGCCGGACACCGAGTGGCAGCAGGAGTTCGAAGACGCCTTCCCGTACCAGGAGACGCCCGACCAGGCGACGAGCATCGTCGAGATCAAGGGCGACCTGGAGAAGCCGAAGCCGATGGACCGGCTGCTTTGCGGCGACGTGGGGTACGGCAAAACGGAAGTGGCCGTGCGGGCGGCGTTCAAGGCCATCGACAACGGCAAGCAGGTGGCCGTGCTGGCGCCGACGACCGTGCTGGCCGAGCAGCACTTCCGCACCTTCACGCAACGGCTGGCCGAGTACCCGTTCACCGTCGAGTGCCTGAACCGCTACCGCGCGCCGAAGGTGCAACGCGACATCATCAAGCGGCTCGCCGAAGGGAGCGTCGATGTCATCATCGGCACGCACCGGCTGGTGAGCAAGGACGTGAAGTTCAAAGACCTGGGCCTGGTGATCGTGGACGAGGAGCAGCGGTTCGGCGTCGAGCACAAGGAGCGGCTGAAGCACCTCCGCACGTCGGTTCACATCCTGACCATGACGGCCACGCCCATCCCCCGCACGCTGCACGGGGCACTGCTCGGCGTGCGGGAGATTAGCTCACTGGAAACCGCCCCGCCGGAGCGCTACCCGGTCGAGACCCGCATCGTGCGGTGGGACGACCAGCTCATCCGCAGTGCCATCAATCGGGAGTTCAACCGCGGCGGGCAGGTGTTCTTCGTCCACAACCGCGTTCACGACATCTGGGACGTGGCGGCGAAGGTGCAGCACCTGGTGCCGGACGCCAAGATCGTCGTCGGCCACGGGCAGATGAACGAGCACGACCTGGAAGGGGCGATGGTCAAGTTCGTGCAGAAGGAGGCGGACATTCTCGTCGCCACCACCATCATCGAGAGCGGCCTGGACATCCCGAACGCGAACACCATCTTCATCGACGACGCCGACCAGTACGGGCTGGCCGACCTGCACCAACTGCGGGGCCGGGTGGGGCGGACCAAGCTGCGGGCGTACGCGTACCTGATCGTCAACCCGCTCAAGATGGTGACGCCGAACGCGCAGAAGCGGCTGAAGGCCATCGAGGAGTTCACCGACCTGGGGTCCGGGTTCAAGATCGCCATGCGGGATCTGGAGATCCGCGGGGCGGGGAACATCCTGGGCACCGAGCAGAGCGGGCACATCGCGGCGGTCGGGTACGAGATGTACTGCCAGTTGCTCGAGAACGCGGTGCGGCAACTGAAGCAGCAGGCGCCGCGGGTGGCCGTTGAGGTGAACGTCGATCTGCCGTGGCCGGCGTTCTTGCCGAAGGACTATGTGCCGGGGCAGAAGCTGCGGATCGAGGTGTACCGCCGGCTCGCCCGGTTGCGCGAACCCGACAAGCTGGCCGACTTCCGCCAGGAGCTGCGCGACCGCTACGGCCCCCCGCCCGAAGCCGTCGAGTGGCTGTTGAAGACGACCGAGGTGCGGCTGCACTGCGTGCGGTGGGCGATTAACAGCGTCCACCGCTTCGGGCAAGACTTGGTGTTCGGGTATCGCAACCGCAAGAAGGCGGACGACCTGGTGAAGCGGGGCCGCGGGCGGCTGAAGGTGATCGACGACAGGAACGTCTACCTGCGGCTGCGGGCCGACGAGGAATCCCCCGAGGCCATGTACGGGTTGCTCACGCGGGTGCTGGGGTGAATCTTGGCGTACCCGGGCCGCCCAGGCCCCGGGGTGGGTGTTGAAGTGGGGGCACTCTCCCCCCCCCGCCCGTTCGGGCCGCGGGGGGACAAACACCCCACCCCGCCCCAGCCCC
>JANNVG010000431.1:0-4467 GCA_031414395.1 Fimbriiglobus sp. | reverse complement strand
GAGGTGACAGACACGACGGCTCGGTGGGAGAAGATGAAAGGTGTCGTGGTGGGTGCAGACTACACGGCCATCCTCATCACGGAACAGATAACGGTGGTCATTCCGCGGCGCGCTCTGGAGAATGATGCGAGCTACGCGGCGGTGCGGGACTTCGCCCTCGCCAAGCTGCGACCGTTTTCTTGATCCGAGAGCCAACTCCAATCGGAGGCAGACGTGATACCCGACGGCATACGCCTGATCGTCACCTGCCCCCGTAGCTCAGCGGCAGAGCGCCGGCCTTATAAGCCGGAGGTCGCCGGTTCGACCCCGGCCGGGGGCACTCGGCCCCCACGGCCACAGAGCGTTTACCGCAGGGCTTCCAGGTAGCGGTAGTCGTACATCCACTCCCAGTCCTCGATGTCACTCAGGACGGCGACCCGGCCGCCGGCCGCGAACGCCATCTTGAACACTTCCCACTGGTCGTCGTTGATGTCGCCGACGTGGGACGTGGCCCCGCCCTCGTCCCACGTGATCGTCACCCCGCGCCCTCCCTCGCCGTACACTCCAAGCCCGGTCAACCGACCGGAGTGCCACACGAACTCACCCGACGGCCGTCGCTTGCGCCGCCTCCAACCCCACGGGGCTGGCCTCGTGGATCTGGTGCCCCTTGGGTGCCGCCTTCTTCTTCGCCATCAATTGCTCTCCAGCGTGAGTGTTCCCGGCTGTCCGGTTCGTCCCGGAAGCCGGGTGCGGGGTGTATCCTACGAGAATCGCCACCCGCCCGCGGGAGGCGCCGCGGGCGGACTCCCGCGACGAGGTGCGCGATGTCGCCCCAGGATGCTCCTGGTAAGTGGCACTGATGTCGGGTAGTGTGGACAATCCTCACGGGAGTCTTGTCCATGTTCGTGACTGCATTGCTGGCCGCGGCTCTGGCCGCCCCGGTGCCGAAAAGTCTGACGGCGCGGCGACCGGACGCCGAGGCGATCCAGGGGCGGTGGGTGTGTGCGACGCTCGACACGGGGGCGGGGCCGCAGGCCGACGTGGAGTCGTGGCTGGAGTTGAAGGACGGCACGCTGTCGAACGGGAGGGCCGATCTGAAGGGGCATGTGCGGATACCGTTCGCCCTCGATCCGTCGCACGCGCCGGGGTGGATCGACATCATGGCGAAGGATGTCCCGGTCGATGTGGGCGTGTACGAACTGGACGGCGACACCCTGCGCTGGTCCTTCTCACAACCGGGCCAGCCGCGGCCGACCGAGGTTTCGGCCAAGAGCGGAACCGGTTGCCGGGTGTGGAAGCGGGTGAAGGAGGAGCCGAAGAAGTGACCCCGGCGTGGGGGTGTGGTGCTCGGCGGGGCGTGGTCGGTCGTGCGGTTGTGGGATCTGGACGCTGAAGAGCTGTTCGCCGCGGGAGATGTCGGACTGATCCCGTGGGTGCCGCTCACGCGGAGCACGCAACCGCCCGAGCAGTTGCTCACCCGCTGCCGGGATCGACTGGCCGCCGTGACCGACCCGAACGACCGAGCCGGCCTGATGGCGGTGGCCCAGATTCTCGCGGGTCTGGCGTTCCCGGATCGACGATTCCTGAACCTGTTCGGAGGAGCGGAAGTCATGATCGAATCCCCCGTGTTGGACGAAGTGAAGGAGATCATTCAGAAAAGGGAGCGAGTTCAAGTGATTCTCGACATCCTCTCTGATCGGTTCGGACTCATCCCAGAAGACGTGCGAGCGAAGTTGACAGCGCTTACCGACCTGACGCGGTTGAGGGCACTCGTCCGGTTGGCGGCGACGTGCCCGGACCTCGCCGCGTTCGCCGCTCAGGTGTGATGTCACGCCAGCCGCCCCCGGTGCGATCCCGGCTGGGGGTATTTCAGACACATTGACCCCCCGACCGTTCACAATCCGC
This sequence comes from Fimbriiglobus sp., assembly GCA_031414395.1. Taxonomy (GTDB): domain Bacteria; phylum Planctomycetota; class Planctomycetia; order Gemmatales; family Gemmataceae; genus JALHQU01. Next base: position 2,583 of record JANNVG010000431.1, on the reverse strand, counting down.
ACCGACATCTCCTGTGGTCGCACGTCGTGTCGCCTACCGACATCGGCGCCGGCCGCACTTGGCCCTACATTTCCACCCAAATCTCCCACCCCGTCCGGCGAATATCTTTCGCCCCCGACCGACAGGAGTCGCCGTGACCGCCCCGCCAACTGTTGACGAGTTGATCGCCGGCACGCACGTCGAGCCGCGGCCGTACCAGGCCCGCATCGTGAACAAGGCGCTCGACCTGTTCCTGACCAAAGAGCTGCGGTCGGTGTTGGTCGAAAGCCCGACCGGGAGCGGCAAGACGGTCATGGGCCTGCTCATCGCGGCCGGACTTCAAAAAGCTCTCGGCTTGAAGGTGGGGTGGGTGGCGATGCGGCGGTATCTGCTGGCGCAGGCCAAAGCGGAAGCGGCCGAGCGCGGCATCCCGATTCAGGCCGAGTTCATTTCGATGTTCGACAAGAACCCGCCGACGGGTCTCGACTTGCTCGTCGTCGATGAAGCCCAGCACGACGCGGCGGGGAGCATGGCCCACCTGCACAACGTCATCCGCCCGCGGTTCATCCTGGGGCTGAGTGCCACACCCTTCCGCGCCGACAAGGTGAAGCTCTGCTTCGACAGCGCCATCCGCGACGCCGGCATCCGCACGCTCATCGAAGACGGCTACCTGTCGCGGTTCCGGCACTACACGATCCCCGCGTACACTCCCGAAGCGGTGGCAGAACTGTACCTGTCCGACCGCCCGCGGTGGGGCAAATCGGTCTTCTACTTCCACACCATCCCGCAGTGCGAGCGGGCGGCCGAGGTGCTGCGAGCCGGCGGCGCGCGGGTGGAAGTGGTGACGGCCGGCGGGGACCGCGACGCCCAACTGAGTGCGTTCGAGAACGGCGAACTCGACGCACTCGTCAACTGCATCGTGCTGGCCGAGGGGTTCGACTGCCCGAGCCTGCAAACGGTGTTCATCCGGCCGAGTGAGAAGGGCATTACCGTGCAGATGTGCGGGCGGGTGCTGCGAAAGCACCCGGCGGTTCCGGCGAAGAACATCGTGCAGTGCCAGAAGACCCGTTGGCCGTTCGTCCGCACCGCCGGGGCGGAGTTTCAGTACGTGCTGCTTGACGGCGAGTGGCGGAGCCTGACGGTGAACCCGAAGCTGCAACAGGTGGCGCTGTCCACGATGCGGGCGCTGGCCAAGACGCCCGTCGAGCTGCCGGAGTTCCTGAAGAAGAACCAACCCCGCCGGCCGGTGCAACGGCAAGAGCGGGAGTAGTCCGCCTCGTTCCCACGCTCCGCGTGGGAACGCCCCTTCGGACGCTCTGCGTCCGGATCACCCACCCCGCCGCAGAGCGGCGAATCGTGCGTCCCCACGCGGAGCGTGGGAACGAGCTTCCAGGAGTGTCCCCCGATGTCCGCCACCTTCGAGTACGGCGTGTGCCGCCTCCGCGACCTGCAAGTGCCCGAGTCGGCCGAACCGGCCGACGCCGACAAGCCGCAGGTGAACCGCAACTGCACCACCCTGCTGCTGAACGACCGCCCGGTGAAGACCAGCAAGCGGTTCTGGAACAGCCTGCAAATGCGGTTCGGGTTCACCACGAACATCTTCCGCTACTTCACCCACGCCGAGGTGTTCCGCCGCATCAGCAGCCGCAGCCCGGACGACAAAATCCGCTACTGCCTGGAAGGCGCGGACGACGAGAGCCGCCCGCGGCTGCTGGCCGTGAGCAACCCGAGCGGCGGGCTGGTGGACAAGTACGAACTGGACACCCTGCTCACCCGCTACCGGGCGAAGGAGAGCAAGTACCACGACGGCATCGTGCGGAGCTTCCACGCCCCGCGGCACGGCGGGCCGTTCACCATCGCCGGCGACGGGTTCGAGGCGCAGTACGTCATCGAGACGCCCATCGACGGGTTCGGCCGGCCGATGGTCTACCTGGCCATGCTGCGGCAGGTTTGCACGAATGGGGCCATCGCCATGACCCCGGCGTTCCGCAGCGAGATCAACCTGGGCAAGGGCACCGGCAAGGGCGGGGCGAAGGCGACGTTCGGCCTGGAACGGGCGCTGGAAGGGTTCAACAACGAAGAAGGGTTCGCGGCCCTGCGGCAGCGGTTCGAGGGGGCCACGCGGTCGTGGGCGAGCATCCACGAGGTGAACCGCCTGGGCCGGCTGCTCCCCCAACTGATGACGACGAACGACCTGCCGCTGCGGTTCGCCGCGAAGGGCGGCGACGGGGCCAGCCACCTGGACGGGTACAGCGTGCAGGGGGCGTACCGCAAGATCACCGGCGACCTGATGAGCATGTACGGGCTGGCCAACATGGACGCCATTTCGGCCAAGCGGCAACGCACCCTGCCCACCGCCTGCCGGGTGTACGACGTGATCAACTTCGCCAGCGAGTTGGCCACCCACCACGCCAAGCCGAACGGCGCGAGGAAGCTGCAAGCGTTCATCGGCGACATGGTGAGCGGCGAGTTCGACCTGGAGAACACGGCCGACCAGTTCGCCGACTGGCGGGACTTCTTCCTGGACGAGAGCGTGCCGGCGGCGGCCAAGCGGCGGTCAACGTGAACTGGAACCGGGAGCGCAGTGACCGGGTGGCATGAAGC
>JANNVG010000430.1:0-1965 GCA_031414395.1 Fimbriiglobus sp. | reverse complement strand
AGGTCGCACAAAGTCGCTGCCCGCTCCGCGGGCGGACTTCGGGACCCCCCGCGGAGCGGGCACCGACTTTCCCGCCCACCAGCCGCGAGCCCCATTTGACAATCGCGCTAACTGGGAGGGGTCCGCCGTGGAAATCCGTCGCAGCGGTTCGCAGCCGTCCGCCCGCGGGCCGGCCGACTACTTCACCGGCACCGTCCGCATCGACCCGCTGTTCCCGGCGACCGCCCCGGCGCGGGCCGTCGGGACCAGCGTGACGTTCGAGCCGGGTGCCCGCACGGCGTGGCACACGCACCCGCTCGGGCAGACGCTCATCGTCACCGCCGGCGTCGGGCTGGCGCAGCGGTGGGGCGGGCCGGTGGAAACGATCCGCCCCGGCGACGTGGTCTGGTTCCCGCCCGGCGAGAAGCACTGGCACGGGGCCACCCCGACCGCCGCCATGACGCACACCGCCATCCAGGAAGCCCTCGACGGCAAGACGGTCGAGTGGCTGGAACACGTCAGCGACGAGCAGTACGGGAGTTGACCGCGGGCGGCCGGCTTCATCGCCTTCTCACCGCCCCGCTGTAAGACACTCACCACCTCTCGTTCCCCTGCCGGAGACCCGAACTCATGACCCCCCGCCTCGCCCTGCTCGCCGCCTTGGTGTGCGGCTCGTGCGCCACCGCCGCCGACTGGCCCGCCTTCCGCGGGCCGAACCGTGACGGCCTGTCGCCCGAGACCGGACTGCTCAAGGAGTGGCCGAAAGACGGCCCGACGCTGTCGTGGACGGCCAAGAACCTGGGCCTCGGATTCGGCACCCCGTCGGTGGCCGACGGCAAGGTGTTCGGCATCGGCACCCGCGACGGGAAAGACGGCGTGTGGGCGGTCGATGAGGCCGACGGCAAGGAGAAGTGGTTCACCCCGTTCGCGGACGTGGTGAAGGTGCGGAACCAGTCGAACGGCCCCGGCGGCACGCCCACGTACCACGACGGCAAGGTGTACGCTGTGAGCCTGGGCGGCACGCTCGTCTGCCTGGACGCCAAGTCGGGCAAGGAGCAGTGGCAGAAGAGCTACACCACCGACTTCGGCGGGAAGGTGCCGGCGTGGGGGTATAACGACTCGCCGCTGGTGGACGGCGACAAACTGATCTGCGCCCCGTGCGGGGGTAAGGCGGCGGTGGTCGCGCTCAAGCTGAAGGACGGCGAGGCGGTGTGGAAGACGGACGCCGGCACGGTCGGCGACGGGGGCGGGTACTCGTCGCCGCTGAAGGCCACCTTCAACAAGGTGCCGATGTACGTGGCGCTGCTGGGCAACCAGTCGGGCGTGGTGGGCGTGAGCGCCGAGACGGGCAAGGTGCTGTGGCAGTACAAGGGCACGCCGGCCGCCGGCGGGGTGGCGCAGATCCCCATCCCCATCGTGAAGGGGGACAAGGTGTGGGTGTCCACCAGCTACGGCGGCGGGGCGGCGCTGATTCAGATTCTGCCGAAGGGGACCGACGGGTTCGAGGCGAAGGAGCTGAAGGCGTACAAGAAGCCGGACCTGAACAACCACCACGGCGGCATGGTGCTGGTGGGCGATCACGTGTACTTCGGGCACGACCAGAACGGCGGCAGCCCGGTGTGCGTCGACTTCGACACCGGGGCGATCAAGTGGGGGCCGGAGAAGGCACCGGCCGGCGGGTCGGGGTCGGCGGCGGTGCTGGCGGCCGACCGCCGGCTGTACTTCCGCTACCAGAACGGCACCTTGGTGCTGATCGAGCCGGACCCGAAGGAGCTGAAGGTGGTGTCGTCGTTCAAGCTGCCGAAGCCGGACCAGCAGTCGCACCCGCAGAGCTGGCCGCACCCGGTGATCGTGAACGGCAAGCTGCTCGTCCGCGACCAGACCGTGATGTACTGCTACGACGTGAAAGCGGCCAAGTGACCGGCGTTCCTGCACGGTGAACCGGCGGCGTGAGCCGCCTGGGTGTCTGCAACCCAGGCGGCTCAC
>JANNVG010000429.1:0-8643 GCA_031414395.1 Fimbriiglobus sp. | reverse complement strand
CACTCACCACTAAAACCCCCAACGAATAAAGGGAGCGAAAAAAATGTCGCGTGATGTGATGAAAGAAATCGAAATCGAAGTGGGTGCAAATCCGGTAGTGCTTTACATGAAAGGCACTCAAGACATGCCGATGTGCGGATTTTCTGCGCGGGCGGTTGCAATTTTAAAAGACCTCGCGGTCGATTTCAAAGACGTGAAGGCATCGCTCACAGGCATAGACAACGGGGACCTGACGAAATCAGAACTACATCACAAGGTGTATGACCTCGACACCGGGCGGGAGAAATTGTCGCTCAAGGGCCACGGCGGACAGGTCACGTCCGTGGCCTTCTCGCCGGACGACGCGAGGGTCCGGCCGTCCGGCGAGAAGGCCACCCGTTCCACCCACCCGACGTGCGGCAGCAGTTGCCCCACCCGTCGGAATGTGACCGTGTCCCACACCTGAACCACTCCGTCCGCCCCGCCGGTGGCCATCAGTCGGCCGTCCGGAGAAACCGCAATCGTCCGCACGTACTCCTGGTGCTCCACCTTCGTCACCTGTTGCCACTCGCCCGTCTTGGTGAACTCCCAAACACGGGCGTCGTGGTCGTCCCCACCGGTGAGTAGCCGGTCGTCCGGAAGAATCGCCATCGCCCGCACGATGTCGTCGTGTTCGAGCGGCTTGCCTTTCGGCTGTCCGGCGTGGGAAACTCGCACCCTGTTCCCGTTCGCTTCGGCCACCCACCCCTTTGGGCTGACGACAGGCACCGGCCCATCCGGTGGCGAAACGGGCGGGCCAGTTCGCACCGCGCGTAGGGTGTGCAAGCGGCCGGACAGAGCGGCGAGGTTCGCCCGTGCCGTCTGCCGCAATTCGGTGTCGTCGTCCGGGGCTTGCTCGAAGGACCGCACCCACCACAGGGCGGCGGTTCCCAGTTCGCGGGAGTCGCCGTCAATCTCCGGTTCCATCAGGGAGCGTGCGACAGTTGCGGCCGACCGCGACGCCGCGACCCGGGCTTCTCTCCCCTTCTCCTGAGCGAGCCTTCTGGCTGCGGCTTCGTCGTACCACTTCCACGTCACCAGTCCAACGCCCACCGCGAGTAGCCCGACGGCGAGCGCGACCAGTGCCGCCGCCCGCGGGCGGCGGCGGACCCACAGCCACACGCGGCGGGTGAGCCGCGGCGGGCGGGTGCGGGTCGGCCGGCCGTCGGCCCAGCGGTCGAGTTCGTCGGCCAGGGCTTCCGCGCTCCCATACCGGGTGGTCGGCTGTTCGGTCAGGCACTTGGAGCAGATGGCCGCAAGGTCGCGGTCGGCGGTACGGGGGAAGGACGGCGGGGTGCGGCCGAGGGTGCCGGCCATCAGTTCGCTCACCGGGTCGGGGCGGAGCGGGCGGCCACTGAGCATGAGAAAGAGAATCGCACCGAGGGAATAGATGTCGGCGGCCGTGGTCAGCCGTTCGCCCCTGCCGGCCTGCTCCGGGGCCATGTACGCCAGCGTGCCGACCAGCCCGCCGGCCTCGGTCAGTTGTCCGTCGCTCGGCCGCTCACCGATCCGCTTGGCCAGCCCGAAGTCGGTGACGTGGGGGACGCCGGCCGCGTCCACCAGCACGTTCGCCGGCTTCAGGTCGCGGTGCAGGAACCCCCGCTGGTGGGCGTAGTGGACCGCCCGGCACACGGCCGACAGCAGGCGGACGGCTTCACGCAACCCGGCCCCGGTACTCAGCCGCCTGGAGTTCCGAGCGTCGGTGAGCCAGTCGGCGAGCGTCTGGCCGTCGATCAGCTTCATGCTGAAAAACGGTTGCCCGCCGGCGGTCACGCCGACCTCGTACACGGGGACGATGTGCGGGTGGTTGAACCCGGCCGCGGCCTCGGCTTCCCGCCGGAACCGCTGCACGGCGGATTCGCCGGCCAGCACCCCGGCGCGGATCATCTTCAGCGCCACGACACGGTTCGCCTTCACCTGCCACGCCCGGTACACTACGCCCATGCCGCCGGCCGCAATGGGGCCGAGCAGTTCGTACCCGTCGGGGGTGGTCGGTGCGTCAGGGTCGGCGGGTTCGGTGCGTGCGACGGTGGCGTCGCGGTCGTCGCGGAGCGGGGCGAACACCCTTTCAACCGCCCCAAAGCCGGCAAGGAATTCTGACAGTTCGGCCGCCAGGTCGTGGTACTCGCTCAGCCACGCGGCGCGGTCCGGCGGTCGGCCGGCGTCGGCAGCCCGCAAGTAGTCGGCGCACGCCCGGTCGAGTCGGGTCTCGCGGTCGTCAGCCATCGCTCCGTCCCTCCGCGAGTGCGGCTCGCAACGCGGCCATGCCCCGCCGCAGCAGCCCGCCGACGGCTTCAAGTGTCTTCCCCATCTCGGAAGCAATCCGGTCCACCGGCCACCCTTCCAGGTGCTTCAGTTCTACTGCCGTGCGCTGATCGGGTGGCAGCTCCGCGATGGCGGTGGTCAGTTTGAGCAGCTCCTCCATTCGGTTCATCCGCTCACTCGGCGACGACTGGTCGGCCGCGAGGGATGCTTCGAGCCGCGCGGACGACTCGTCGAGGGCGTGTCGGATGGCCTGCTCGCGGCCGACATCACGGGCGTCGGCGGAGAACCGGCGGGCGGTGTCGACGATCACGTTGGCCAGGATCTCCCGCAGCCACCCCCGCCGGCCGTCGCCGGATTCGGCCCTCAACTGGTCGGCGTGGGCGTGCGCCCGCAACAGCGTCTGTTGCACCACGTCCGACGCCTCCACCTTCGCCCGCAACCACGCCGGCAACCGCAGGCGGGCAAGGATGAGCAGATAGGAGCGGTCGGCGTCCCAGTCGGGCGAATCGGGCATGGGCGAACTCACACGAACCCGGCGTCGGTCAACCAGCGGGCGATCTCGGTCGTGAGGGTGCCGGTGCCGTCCATGCGGGGCACCTTGTGCTGCCCGCCGGCTTTTCCCTTCGACCGCATCCACGCGGCGAACCCGCCGGGGGCCACCGCCACCACCTGCGGCGGGCCGAGGCTCACGTCGCCCACCCGGTATGCGGCGAAGCTGGCGTTCCGTTGTTGTAACTCGGCGTCCAGCCGTTCGGCGAACCGAGCCGTGTCGGCCGGCGGGCGGGCGAACTCGACCAGGAAGCGGTGGCTCCCCGGTTGGGCGGCGTCCGTTGGGAACAGCGGGCCGACGTGGAAGTCCGTCACCATCGCCCCGTTCGCGTCGGCCGCCGCCGCCACCGCCCCTTCGACTTCATCGCTGATCAGGTGTTCGCCGAACGCCGACAGGCAGTATTTCGTCCGCCCGGTGAACCGCAACAGCGGCGGGTCGCGGCGGTCGAAGCACACAGTATCCCCGAGCAGATACGACCACAGCCCCGCGCAGGTGCTGACGGCGACGGCGTACTGTTGCCCCGGTTCCAGGTCGGCGAGGGTGTGCCGCGTCGGTCGGTCGGAGGTCAGTTCTGCGACCGGGACGAATTCGAAGAAGACGCCGTGGTCGGGGATGAGCCGCAGCCGGCCGTGTCGCGGGTCTTCAGTGGCCACGTACCCTTCGCTCGCGGGGTACGTGTCGAGCAGGCGGACGCCCCCGCCGAGGATCTCGTCGAACGCCGTGCGGTACGGGTCGAACCGGCAGCCGCCATGCACCACCACCCGCAGCGTCGGCCACACGTCGCACACCTGCTTCTTGCCGGCCACCTTCAACAGTCGGTCGAAGAAGGTGAGCAGCCACGCCGGCACCCCGCTGATGAGCGTGATCGGCAGATTCACGCTCCGCTCGGCCAGGATGTCCACCTTCGTTTCCCAATCGTCCAGCAGAGCCAACTCGGGCGGCGGGTACGAAAACGGCCGAAGCGCCGGCGGCAGGCGGTGGGCGGCAATACCACTCAGGTCGCCGGCGAGACTGCCGTTCGAGAGCGGCCGGAGGGCGGTGCTGCCGCCGAGCAGGAACGAGTACCCGCGGAGCAGCCCGGCGTCCGGGTTCGCGGCCACGAAGAGCGCCGCCAGGGTGAACGCCGCTTTCCGGTTCGACGCCTGCATTTCCCGTGTCACCGGGATGTGCTTGGCCGTCCCACTGGTGGTGCCCGACGAGGTGGCGAAGTACGGCACCGGGCCGGGCCACGTCACGTTCTCGATGGTCGGGAACGCCGGCTGCCAGTAGTTCTGCCAGAACGACTCATACTCTCGAAGCGGCACCCGCTGCTGGTAGTCGGCCACACTCCGCACGCCGCGAAAGTCGTGGTCGCGGCCAAACCGGGTGTCGCGGGCGGTGTGGATCAATCGCAGGAGAGTCCGCCGTTGCAGTTCAGCCGCGTCGGCGGTGTCGAGGAACCGCACACGCCGGCGGGCGTACCGGGCGAACGCGGCATCGGCCATCACACGCCCCGCCCGGCTCCGCAACAGCCGTTCGGTGAAGGTGCTCATGTCGCGCCCTCCCCCGGGCGGATGCCCGCCCGCTGTTCGTGGTGTCACCATCACCGGTTCGGCCGGAGCAGCCATTCCGCCGCCCGTTTGGGCGACTCCTTGTCCACGTCCACCCGGCGGTTCGCCTCTTGCATCCTCTCTTGGCCGATGGCACCCACCAGCGGGCGGAGGGCGTCCACCACCCCCGGTTTGGCGAAGGCGCGGCGGGAGAGCAGCAGGAGGGCGTCGTAATGCGGGAACGCCTGTTGCGGGTCTTTGAGCAGTTTCAGCCCGAACGGCTCGATCCGCCCGTCGCTGCTGAAGGCGATGGCCGCGTCCACCCGCCCGTCGGCCACCGCCGCGTACATGAGCGACGGGTCCATCTCCACCGTCTCCACCTCCTCGTCCCGCAGTCCGTACTTCTCCTTCAGACGCCGCCACTCCGTCTGGTGGAAGATGCCACTGTCACCGGCCACCCGCAGACGCCGGTTCGGGTGCGCGTGGACGTCCGCCACCAGATCGGCGATCGTATTCAGCCGGCCCGCGCGGTCGCCCGCCACCGCCACCGCGTAGTTGTTCTGGAACCCCAGTGGGCCGAGGCAGACCACCCCGAACTCCCCTTCCAGGAACTTCTTGGTCTCCGCCAGGGTGGTGGCTTGGTCGGCCACCTCCGTCTTCTTCATGAGCAGCGACCACACGTCGCCGGTGTACGCCACCAGGCAGTCCACCTCCCCCTGTTGGAGGGCGAGGTGCTGCACCCCGTAGTTCATCCCCTCCCGCCGCTCGGCCCGGAGCCCGGCCCCCTCGAGCTTGGTGGAGATGGCGTGCGAGAGGGTGTACTGCTCGGTGAAGGCGGCGCTGGCGACGACCACCCGGTTGCCGCCGTCCAGTCGGCGGGAGGTCGGCTCGGCCAGCCCGACCCCCACCGCCACCACCAGGATTCCAGCCGCGGCCAGGGCCAGCCGCCGGCTCCTCCGGCGGACCGCGAAGGCAAGCAGCCGCACCAGTTGGTCCAGGGCGACGGCCAGAAGGGCCGCAGCCACGCACCCGAACAGGGTGGAGGTGTGGTTCAGGGTGGCCATACCGGCGAAGATGTAGTTGCCCAAACTGGGCAAGCCGACCTGGGTGGCCAGGGTGGCGGTGCCCACCACCAGCACGGTGGCGGTGCGGACCCCGCCGATGATGACCGGGGCGGCCAGCGGCAGTTCCACCCGCCACAGTGTCTGCCGGTCGCTCATGCCCAGTCCGCGGGCCGCTTCGGTCAGCGCGGGGTCCACCCCGCGGAGGCCGGCGACGGTGTTCGCCAATACCGGCAAGATGGCGTACATGAGCAGTGCCGCGAAGGCCGGGACGAACGCCTCCTTCACGCCGATCAGCAGCGTCAACAGCAAGAACAGGGCGAGCAGGGCGAGGGTGGGCACCGTCTGAATGACCCCGGCCACCGCCATCGCCGCCTCGGCCAGCCGCGGCCGGCGGCGGGCGAATACACCGAGCGGCACGCCGACTGCGACGGCCGCGGCGACGGCGGCGACGGAGAGCAGCAGGTGCCCGCCCAGGTAGGCCGGCAGGTTGGCGAACAGTTCTTGAAATTCTTCGCTCACGACAGCGGCCCTCCGTGCGGGTTGGCGAGCAGTTCGTCCACGCGGGCGGCGTGCCGGCGGGGGGCGGCCACGAGCGCTTCCACGAACGGGTGACCGGGGTCGGCGAGCAGTTCCCGCGGGGTGCCCGCGCGGAGCACTCGCCCGTCTTGCATCACGGCGATGCGGTCGGCCGTCAGCAGCGCCTCGGTCATGTCGTGCGTCACCATCACCGCCGTCAGCCCCAGCCGCCGGCGGAGCGCCTGGAACTCGTCCCGTAGTTCGTCGCGAGTCACGGGGTCGAGCGCGCCGAACGGCTCGTCCAGGAGCATCACCTTCGGCCCGGCGGCCAGCGCCCGGGCGAACCCGACCCGCTGCTGTTGCCCGCCGGACAGTTGCCCCGGCAGGCGGTGGCGGTACTCGGCGGGCGGCAGTCGGACCAGGTCGAGCAGTTCGTCCACGCGGGCGGCGATGCGGGCGGGCGGCCAGCCGAGCAGCCGCGGCACCACCGCCACGTTGTCGCCCACGCTCAGGTGCGGGAACAGCCCGGCCCCCTGGATCACGTACCCGATGCCGCGGCGGAGTGCGACCGGGTCGAGACCCCGCACGTCCCGCCCGTCCACCTCCACCCGCCCGGCAGTCGGTTCGACCAGCCGGTTGATCATCTTCAGCGTGGTCGTCTTTCCGCACCCGGACCCGCCGAGCAGCACCAGCATCTCGCCGGCGGGAACCATGAGGGACACGTCGCGGACCGGGAACGTCTTCCCGCCGTCGTAAGACTTCGACACGCCGTCGAGGGCGATCATTCTCCGCCTCCGGTGAAACGGGACACACCCGGAACTGGCCGAACCCGCCGCCCGGCCACCACGAACGCCAGCACCACCCCCGGCCCGGCTTTCCTCGTCACCTCGTCGGTGGTGACGACGATGCCCGACACGTTGATCGCCCCGATCCCCAAGTCGGTAAGGGCGACCGGCCCGAGCGCGCGGCGGAGGCCGGTGTCACGGTAGTAGTGATCGATCGGCTTGGGGGCGAGCAGGTGGGGCGAGGGCACGGTCCACTCCGTGGGTGGGGATACCGTACCAGACGCACCGCCGGACGAAACCGGGCGCGAGACGCCGAGCTATTTTTCCGGAACGACTTTCACGCGGCAACACGTCGCACACGAAGTGAGGGCGAGCCGGCGTCAATCGACCGATTGACGCCGACTCGCTGACGGGGCGGGCACGCTCGCTTCACCCCGCAACCGCCAAGATCTCCTGCCCCTCGACCGTCGACCGGGTCAACCATCGATCCCGACGGAACGCCTTGACCAACTGCCGCGACCACTCCCTTGCTTCGATCGTGCCCCTCCAAAACCGGACTTTCTCGGGACGGTGTCTCGAGATCATGGCGTTCTGCTCGGTCTGGGAAACTTTCACACTATTCGACGACGGAAGGCGTCAATTCACCGGACGGCTACGGTGCGGTGGGCCACCCCGTACAGCCAGTTCGCCACCGCCTCTCGCGGGCGGACGGCGGCGGCCTTCCGCACCAGTACGAGGAAGACTGCCTGGAAGGCGTCTTCGGCGTCGTGGTGGGAGAGGAGGCGGCGACAGGTGCCCCACACCATCGGCCCGTGACGGCGGACGAGGGCGGCAAGAGAGGACTCGTCACGGCCGTCCACGAACCGGCCGAGCAATTCGCCGTCGGTGGGGGCGCACTCGTCCCGTTCCACAGTAGCGCGGAGTTGCTCCATCACGCGAGCGGACGGGTTGCCCGGCATCGTCGGCCTCCTCACCTGTCAACTGCCGCTCGTCGCCGAATTGATACGCGAAATTACCAACCGGGTGGGTGAAATGCGAAACGCCACGAGGTTGTCCTCGTGGCGTGACGGGAAAAGCCGACTGCGAGACTCGCACTCGCCACCTGCGCATTACGAAAGCGCCGCTCGACCGGATGAGCCAAGTTGGCATTCGCTACGGAAGGACTGTTACCGGCCGACCCCGACCGGGGCAAGGCGAACGTCGATCCAACCTTCCGTCACTCCCGGGTGACGAACTCGTCCAGGTTCATCAGCACCCGCCCCACCGCCGCCCACCGCTTCGCGTCGTCGCCCTCCTGTTTCTTCAGGTACGTCAGCACTGCCGCATTCTCCTTCTCGGTGGGCGTGCGGGCGAAGCAGAGGCGGTAGGCATACCCCACCTTCCCCGCGTCGTCGGCCGGGCCGTCCTTCACCACCCGCTTGCCCAGCGCCGCGAAGAACTCGACGAACGCCGGGTCGTTCGCCAGGTGCAGCGCTTGAAGGGGCGTGTTGCTACGGTTGCGGCGGGTGCAGGCCACTTGTGCATCGGCCCCGTCGAACGTGGTGGTCAGGTGGTGCTGGCTCTGCCGCCAGATGAACGTGTACATGCCGCGGCGGTAGCGGTCTTCGCCCTGGCTCTCCGTCCACGCGTGGTTGCTCTGGGTGAAGGCGAACACCTCCCGCGGCAGCGGCGGGTAGACCCCCGGCCCGCCCACCTTCGGGCTGAACACTCCGCTCGCGGTCAGGGCCGCGTCGCGGATGATCTCGGCTTCCAGCCGCAGGCGGGTCTGGCGGGCGAGCAGCTTGTTCTGCGGGTCGGCGTCCTTCAAGTCCGGGCGGCCGACAGACGACTGCTTGTAGGTGGTGGAAGTGACGATGAGGCGGTGCAAGTGTCTGAGAGACCACGCGCCAGAACCTACCCCCCCCGGCCCCCCCTTC
>JANNVG010000428.1:0-5865 GCA_031414395.1 Fimbriiglobus sp. | reverse complement strand
GCTTCTGTTCGAGGATCATCTTCACCGCCTGGAGCTTGAACTCCGGCGTGTAGGACTTGCGTTCACGGGCCATCGGTGGGTCTCCTCGTGCTTCAAGAGTACACCACTTTCCCGCTGTCTACGATTCGTGGGGAACTCCAGCAGCCCGAACGCCCGGTATTCGGGTGTGTCACGAACGGGCAACTCTGGCTGTTCATGCGACTGGTCGCAGACCACATCGAGATGGGCAACCGGTACATGTACATCGGGGATCTGGGGCGGCTCCTCGGCGTGTTCCGCGCGATCATCGAGGAGTACGACCGGGCGACCCCGCCGGCGGGTTAACCCGGCCGCACCCTGACCACCTTGCGGCCCAATCGCAGCACCAGGCCGGCGGTCACGCTCACGGTCGCCTTCCAGTCGGCCGGCTTGGTGCGGTCGGGGCCGGAGTTGAACGCCCCCTCCTCCACTTTCTTGCGGGCTTGGCCCTTGCTGTCGGCCAGCTTCGCCGCCACGATCAAATCGAGTACGCCCATGTCGCCCGCCGGGATGCTCACCTCCGGCATGTCGTCCGGGTCGCCCTTCTGCTCGAACTGCTTCGCCCAGTCGTCGATCACCTGCTGGGCCGCCTCCGGGCCGTGGAAGCAGCGCACGATCTCCATCGCCAGTTGTTTCTTCGCCTCGTTCGGCTTGCCGGCCAGGATCTCGTCGATCTTCGCCGCCGGGCAGTCGGTCAGCAGGGTGAACCACTCCCGCATCAGCCCGTCCGGGATCCGCATCGTCTTGCCGAACTGCTCCCGCGGCGGCTCGGTCACGCCGATGAAGTTGCCCAGGCTCTTGCCCATCTTCTTCTCGCCGTCCAGCCCGCGGAGGATGGGCAGCGTGAAGCAGATTTGCGGCTCCTGCCCCTCCGCCCGTTGCAGGTCGCGGCCGACGGTCAGGTTGATGAGCTGTTCGGTGCCGCCGAGTTCCACGTCGGCCCGGATCTCCACGCTGTCCCAGCCTTGCATGAGCGGGTACAGGCACTCGTGCAGGTAGATGGGCGTGCCCGCCTTCACGCGGTTGCTGAAGTCCTCGCGGACGAGGATCTGCTGAACGGTGCTCCGGCCGAGCAGCCGCAGCATGTCCCCGAACCCCCACCGGCCGAACCAGTCGCCGTTGCGGACCACTTCCATCTTGCTCACATCCAGCACCGTGCCGATCTGCGCCAGGTACGTCTCGGCGTTCTTCTGGATCGCCTCCGGGGTCAGGCCGGAGCGGGAGGAGTCGCGGCCGGACGGGTCGCCGACCATCGCCGTGGCGGTGCCGATGAGCAGCACCGGCGTGTGCCCGAGTTCCTGGAACTGCCGCAGCTTCCGCAGCGGCACGGTGTGCCCCAGGTGCACGTCGAACCCGGTCGGGTCGATGCCGATCTTGATCCGCAACGGCGTGTTCGTTTTGAAACTGCGGTCGAGCTTCGCCCGCAGTTCCTTCTCCGTCTCCACCTGCGCCGCCCCGCGGAGCAAGATCGCAAGCTGTTCGTCCACCGGCCGAAACATGATGACCGCTCCCGGAAAGGGGATGTTTTATGGAACCGCCCCCTCGTTCCCACGCTCCGCGTGGGAACGAGGGGGCGACGCTCCGCGTCGATGATGGACGCAGAGCGTCCGAGGAGTCGTTCCCACGCGGAGCATGGGAACGAGGGGCGGGGGTTCCCACGCGGAGCATGGGAACGAGGGTCAAGCCACCCGCCCGTCGGCCAGCGTCAGCCGCTTCGACACGCACGTCGGCAGTTCGTCCGTCCGGTGCGTCACCATCAGGAGCGTTTGCGCCGGCAGCAGGTTCGTGTCGAGCCAGCCCCGCAGGCGGTGGACTTGATCGGCGTCCATGCCCTGAAACGGTTCATCGAGAATGACGAGCGGCGGGGTCGAAGCGACGGCCCGCACGAACAGCACGGCCCGTTGCGTTCCCACCGACAGCGACCACCACGGCCGGTGCGCGATGTCGTTCAGGCCGAACTCGGCGAACAGCTTCGTCACCGCCGCCTCCTGTTCGGGCGAGTGCGGGCCGGGCGTGAGGTGGCCTTCAAACCCGGTCGCGGCGGCGTTGAAGGCGGAGCGCATCCGCGGGAAGCAGGCGTGTAACTCCGGCGACACGAGGCCGATCCGCCGCTTCAACTCCCACAGTGTTTCCTCGCCGCGTTGCCTGCCGAACACCCGCACATGGTTGGCGAACGCCTGCGGGTGGTCGCCGCAGATCAGGCTGAGGAGCGTCGTCTTGCCGGAACCATTGGGGCCGAGCACCGCCCAGCGTTCGCCTTCGTGAACCGTCCAGGTGATGTCGTGCAGGATGGCGACACCGCCGTGCCGCACGGAGACGGCGCGGAGGTCAATCAGTATTGCCCCCCTCTCCCCTTGCGGGAGAGGGGAGCCGGAGAACCCGAAACCCCGCCGGCACGTCCTCCGCCCGGCACACCACCAGCACCCCTTGGCCGCCGTTCACCAACTCCGTCAGCACCTCCGTGAACTCCGCCCGGCCTTGCACGTCCAGCCCGCTGAACGGGTCGTCGAGCATGAGCAATTTCGGGTGGGCCAACAGTCCGCGGGCGAGCCGCGTGCGGCGGGTCTGCCCGTTCGACAGCTTCAGCATTCGCAGTTCCAGCAGCCCGGCGATGCGCAACCGCTCCGCGGTGGCCATCAACTCCGCGTCCGTCACCGCCTGCCCGCTCGTCAGGTACTCCCGCACCGTCGGGCACTCGGCGTCGTCGGCGAACTCGAACCGCTGCTGGTAGTAGAACCGCTCGGGCGAGAACAGCCGCGACGATTCGCGGAACGGCACCAGCCGCACGTTCGCCGGCGGGGTGAACTCGCCGACACTCACGCGGTGCTTGCCGGCGAGCGTTTCGAGCAGCGTGCTTTTGCCGCACCCGCTCGGGCCGACCACCGCCCACGCCTCGCCGGTACTCACGCTCCAGGTGAGGTCACGGACGACCGGCCCGCCGTCGCGGGTGATGGTGGCGGAGGTGAAGGCGAAGAGGGGCATGGGGGACGTTGTAGTGCTCTGCTCGCTCCGCGAGCGGTTCATCGAAGACCGCTCGCGGAGCGAGCAGAACACTACCGCGCGAACTCGTCTCGCAGGAACGCCTGCGCGTCGTCCCACAGGTCGGCCGCCTTCTCGAAGTCCACCGCCATCGGCTTCGCCTGGGTCGGCGTCAGCAGTGCTTCCGGCAAGTCGGCCTTCACGGTCGGGTTGAGCGGGATTTGGAACCCGCCGCCGGTGGCCAGTTTCGCCTCCGTCTCGGCCCGCAACAGGGCGTCGATCAACTTCTTCGCCCCGGCCGGGTTCGGCCCGCCCTTCACCACCGCGAGCGTGTTCGGGATGTACAGCACGCCCAGGCGGGGAAACTCCGCGTGCCCGTCCTTGTCCGGGAAGATGACGGCCACCGGCTTGCCGGCGTTCAGTTCGATCAAGGCATCGTCCGTGTCGGTCAGGCCCACCGCGAACTTGCCCTCGCTCACCCCCGTGGCGGTCTGCTTGTTGCCCGCCACCACCTGCACGTCGTTCGCTTTCAACCCGCGGTAGAACGCCTTCGCCGCGTCGCTGCCCATCACTTCAAACAGGCACGCCGCTTGTGTGGCGGTAGTGCCGAATTGCGGCTTGGCGATGGCCACTTTGCCCTTCCACTTCGGCTGCGTCAGGTCGAGCAAACTCCTCGGCCGCTCCGCTTCTGGCACCAGGTTCGTGTTCACGATGAGCACGCGGGCACGCCCGGCGAACGCCTGCCAGGTGCCGTCCTTCGCCTTCGTCCAGTCGGGGAACGGGCCGGCGCTCGGCGACGAGTACGGCTCGTACACGCCCTTGCGAGCCAACCGGATGGTGCCGAGGATCTCGTTGTTCCAGTGAACATCGCATCGCGGGCGGACAGTCTCCGCTTCCAGCTCCGCCGCCAGACTCACCGACTTGTTCGCCTCCGTGTCGAACTTGGGCGACACCGCCAGCCCCGACGATTTGGTGAAGTCGGCGAACACCCCTTCCGCGAACTCCTGATCCTGGGCGCAGTACACCACCACCCGCTCGGACGGGCGAGAACACCCCTGGCAACCGACGGCCAGCAGCGCGAGCGGCAACACGAGGACGGCGGGGGATGAACGCATCGGTGTGGCACTCCGTCGGCGAACCCGGTCGGAACACTCGGAATTCCCAAAAGTCTCGCGGGTCTCCCGGAATTTTCATTTTTTGTACTGGTGCCGACCGCCGGCGGCGGGTACAAGGTGAGAGTGTCTTCATCTTCTGCGGTGTTCCTACTCTCCCCAATTCGTCGTGAGGTGACTGTCATGATTCGTCGTCGTTCGGGGTTCACGCTGATCGAACTGCTGGTGGTCATCGCCATCATCGCCATCCTCATCGGCCTGCTCCTGCCCGCCGTCCAGAAGGTCCGCGAAGCCGCCGCCCGCATGCAGTGCAGCAACAACCTGAAGCAGTTGGGCCTTGCCTTCCACAACCACCACGACCAGTTCGGTACGCTGCCATCCGGCGGCCAGCACTGGTCGATGGCCCCGACCTACGGCACGCCGATCATCGGTACCGCCCCGAACCTGACCGCGGCGGCGGGCGGGCCGATGGACGTGAAAGAGCAGCGGGCCGGGTGGGGCTTCCAGATCCTGCCGTTCATCGAGCAGGACAACCTGTACCGCGGCGGCGGGGCCACCACCATCGGCGGACAGATGGCGCAGGCTCGCGCGGCGGCGATCAAGACCTACTTCTGCCCGACCCGGCGGGCGCCGGTGGCGTACACCCAGGGCACGTCGTGGTACTTGCCGAACTCCGGCTACGCGGGCGCGGGCACCCACGGGCAGACGGACTACGCCGCCTCCATCGCCAACAACAGCAGCGACAACGGGGTGATGGTCCGCACCTTCAACCACGACCGCGGGGACAGCATCCCAGGCACCAAGCGGCGGGAGGCCATCCGGTTCGCCGACATCACCGACGGCCTGACCAACACGCTGGTGCTCGGCGACAAGAAGCGACAGCGGAACGCCAGCAACTTCCTCGGGGACGACAACGAGGGGTACAGCTCGGGATGGGACCACGACGTGGTGCGGCGAACCGACCTGGCCCCGCTGCCCGACGACGGCAACCAGGGCGACGGGCGGTTCGGCGGGCTTCACACGGGCGGGTTCATGGCGGGGATGGGCGACGGGTCGGTGAAGTTCATCCGCTTCAGTGTCACCTGCTGTGCCTCGAACAGCACCTTCTGGATGCTCGGCCACAAGGCCGACGGCGGCGTCATCGGGAACGACTTCTGACCTCAACGACACGCACCCGTCCCGCCAGCCCGGTCGCCTCGACCGGGCTGTTCGTGCTCGGCCACCCCAACGAGACCCCCACATGACTCCGGCCTTCTCCCAGGCCCCCCGTGTCCTGTTCGCCCTCCTCGCGCTCGGGTTCGCCGCCCTCACCGGGTGCGGCCCGACCTCCGGCCCCGGCACGGCCGAAGGGCGGACGAAGCCGAAGGGGAAGATCCTCGAGAACGGTCTACCGATCAAGGTCCGCGTCGAGAACCTGCCGCCCGGCGACCCCGGCATGAAGGTGACGTTCGTGAAACTCGGCGGGACCGACGCCGGGGACGAGATCAACGCCCAGATCATCGACGCCAAGGAGGGGACGTTCGAGCTGATCGGCGCGGACGCCAAGGGCATCCCGCCGGGCAAGTACCGCGTGGTCATCCTGATGGCCCCGGAAGGCGGGCAGGACCACTTCAAGGGCAAGTACAGCCGGGAGAAGTCGAAGATCGAAGTGGAAGTGAAGGCGAACGAAGACCTGGTGATCGACGTGGCTCAGTTCGAGAAGCCCGCCAAGTAGGCCCGCCGACCGAACGAGCCGCGGCCGGCCCGGGGGGGGGGG
>JANNVG010000427.1:0-2303 GCA_031414395.1 Fimbriiglobus sp. | reverse complement strand
CGCCGCGTGGAGTGCGACCGCGTCCCCGACGCTCGGAGGAGCGGTTGCAGTCGCCGGCCGCTCGACCCGCCCTACAAGACTGCCGCTACTTCCCCGGTTCGCCGATGGGGGGCAGCGCCGGCGGGAGCGGCACCACCGCCGGAATGCCGCCCGGCAAAGCGGTCACGTCCGGCAGCGGGGTGATGTTGATCGGCTGCACGCCCGGCATCTCCACGTCGATCTTCTTCTTGTCGTCCGGCTTCTTCGGGTCGGCGGGCTTCGGCGGCGGGATCGGCTTCGGTTCGACTTTCTTGTCCAAGTCCGGGATGGGCGGGGCGCCCGGTATCGGTGTCACGCCCGGTCGGGTGGTCGGGATGGCCGGCGGCGGGTCAATCAACTTGGGATTGTTAATGGGGGTGAAGCCGGGCAGCTTGTCCGGCGGGGCGGACACGCCCGTCACCCCGCCGCCGCCCATGCCGGGGAAGTCGGAGTTGATGCCCTTCGGCACCGACGCCGGGCCGTTCGGGTTCACCTTGTCCACGTTCCCGCTCGGCTTGTCCAGGTCCACCATCACCGGCGTCGGCGTGCCCTTGTCGTCCGAGTGCGTCAGCAGTTTCATGTTGCCGGCCATGTCGGTGGCGGTGCCGCGGACGAAGAACTTCCACAACTTCTTGTCGGTGATCTCCCACGTGTAGCGGCCGGTGTTGGCCGTCTTCGCGGTGATGGCCTTCCACTTCTGCCCGTCCTCACTGTACTCCAGCACGATCGGCTCGGGCTGGAACCCGCTGCCACTGTCCTTCGCCTCCCACAGGATCTCCACCAGCGGGCCGTTCAGCCCGCCGCCGAGCACGTTCACGTTGTTGAACTTGAACTCCGGCATCGTGGTGTCCACATACACCAGATACTGCGGGGTGTCGCCGGCCCGCGGGTCTTCTTGTTTGGTGCCGGCCCCGCTGATCGGCTGAAGGACGAACCCGTACAGGCCGTCCCGCGGGGCGTCGTAGTCGATGCTGACGAACCGCTCGGCGTCGAGCGATTCCGGGGTGATGGTCAGGTTCTTCTTGTCGCCCACCGCCTTCCAGTCGGCCCCGCTCGTCGGCTCCAGGGCGAACAGTTGCGCCGCCTTCACCCCGCTGCGGGTGATGTGCGTCACCTTCGACGTGACCCGCAGCTTGTTCGTGCTCACGTACTCGATCTTCGGCCGGTTGACGGGCAGCTCGTCGATGCCGCCGAACCCCGTGCCCACCTTGCCGCCGGGCGTCGTCTTCACCGGGTCGCCGAACGACCCCGGCGGGGCGGGTGCGGCACCACCGCCCGGCTTCACCCGGTCGTCGATCCGCCCGCCGATGCCGCCGGCCAGCTTGACCGGCAGCGAGCGGTTCTCGTGCCCGGCGCGGTCGCGGGCGTACACCCGCACCTCGAGCGTCTTGCCCGGCGGCACGTCCCACTTGAACGAGTCGTCGTCCTTCAACTCGCCGGTGTTCAGGAACTCCCACTTCTCGTTGCCCACGAACCGCCCTTCCACGCGGATCGACTCGCGGACCAGGTTCTCGTCCGTCACCAGCCAGCGGACGCTGTTGCCGCCGGTGGCGACGGCCTTCACCCCCGGCGGGCGGGTGTCGAACTTGATGCGGTACTGCGGGCTGAGCTTGGCCGGCGTGCGGGAGCCGTCGGCGTACTCGTACTGCACGGCGAACTCTTCTTCCCCGTCCGCGGTGGCCGGGTAGGTGAACCCGCGGCGGGGCGTGGAGGCCGGGTCTTTGGTGTCGATGATCTCGTCCAGTTCGCCCGGCTTGCGGTTGTACACGAGGGTGAACTTGCCGCCGGCCGGGGCGGAGTAGAACAGGATCGACACCGGCTTCGGGTTCAGCTTGTTAAATTCGGCGAGGTCGACGGGGAAGCTGATTTTGTTCAGTGGCCAGTATTTGGCTTCCTGGGCGCGGGCGAGCGGGGCGCACACCAGGGCGCCGAGCGCGAACGTGAGCCATTTGGGCAATCGCATGTCCGGCCCCCGCAAGATCGGCAATCCCCGCGCTGCGGGCGAAGTTCCACCCTTCCGGTTGATCGGATAAGTTGGGGGACCGGCTTGAACCTTTACGCCCCAGAGGTGGTAAGAAGAACCTCAAGCAACCTCACGCAGAGCCGCAGAGACGCAGAGAGAATCAGGAGGGCAAGGACGACGTTTTCCCGGATGTCTTTCTGGTGTATTATCTTGAACCCCGGCGCCTGCAACAATTCGTGCGTGCGCGCTACGTCCTTGCTTTTGATCATATCCGTAAAATAAAAAAATCCGCCCGGTTTGAGCACCCGCTGCGTTTCCCGGA
>JANNVG010000426.1:0-17721 GCA_031414395.1 Fimbriiglobus sp. | reverse complement strand
GTTTGGGGTGAGGGGGGACGGGGGAGGAAGAGACCCCACACCCCAAACCCCTCTACCACAAGGGGGGAGGGGAACAGGACAATCAATCCGCCACCCCGTTGGTGATGCCGCCGTAGGCGTCGATGCGGCGGTCGCGGAAGAACGGCCAGTTGCGACGGACCTCTTCGGCGTGCCTGCGGCTGCACTCGATCACAATGATCTCTTCCTTCGCCACGTCGCCCACCTGCAGCAGTCGGCCGAACGGGTCGCTCACGAACGACTGCCCCCAGAACTCCAAACCCTCGCCGGTCAACTTCTCGTGCCCGACGCGGTTCACCGCCCCGACGTACACGCCGTTGGCGATGGCGTGGCCCCTCATGCTGGTCTCCCACGCGGAGTGCTGCGCCTCACCGTACTCGGCCTTCTCCTTCGGGTGCCAGCCGATGGCCGTGGGGTAGAAGATCACTTCAGCCCCCTGCAACGCCGTGAGTCTCGCCGCCTCCGGGTACCACTGGTCCCAGCAGACGAGCGTGCCCACCTTCGCGTACTTCGTGTCGAACACCTTCCAGCCGGTGTCGCCGGGGGTGAAGTAGTACTTCTCCAGGAACATGGGGTCGTCGGGGATGTGCATCTTGCGGTAGATGCCGAGGAAGCTGCCGTCGGCATCATGCACGGTGGCGGTGTTGTGGTACACGCCGGGCATCCGCTTCTCGAACAGCGAGCCGACGACGACCACGTTGTTCGCCTTCGCCGCCTTGCCGAGTCGATCCGTACTCGGGCCGGGGATCGGCTCGGCCAGGTCGAACAGGTGGTAGTCTTCCGTCTGGCAGAAGTACGGGCCGGTGAACAACTCCGGCAGGCACACGATCTGCGCACCCATCTTGGCGGCGGCGGCAATCGCGGCCTCGGCCTTCGCCAAGTTCGTGTCGCGGTCGGCGTCGCAGCCCATCTGCACCAGGCCGATGCGGAAGGTGTCGGGGGTCATTCGGTGGTAGTCCTCGATTCGGTCGCTCGGTATTGTAAGCCCCGTCACGGCCGCGAGGTGTCTTCATGAGCGATGCCGTTCCCGGTGGGCCGAGTCCGCCGCACATCCCTCCGCGGGTGAACCGCATCGTCGTGTGCGATGCTGCCGAGTTCGACCCGACCGCGGAGCGGTGGCAGATCACCGGCCCGTGGTCGGTTCGGTTCGTGAACCCGGACGATTCCGGGGCGGTTCAATTCCCCGTTCTCCTGCCCGAGTTGGGGGTGTATCTTGAACTGACGGGCGGGTTGGGCGACGCACTGCTGGGGGTCGAGGTGCGGCGGAAGTACGATTTCCGGGAATCCGCGAACCCGGCCGAGGACTTCCAGGCCCATTACGCGGAACACCCCGTGTGGGCCGGACACAGCGAAGAGCCTTGCTCGTTCCCACCGGGTGACTTCCGGTTGTTCGAGTACGACTTCGGGTTCCGCCTCACCGAATTGGAGTTGCCGGAGGAAGGCTGCTACGAGTTCCGAGTGGTGGTCGGGGTGCATGATCCGGCCTCCGGCGAGGTGATGAGGTACGAGCCTCTCGACGGCCAGGTTGCCGAAGTTTTCCTGCTCGACACTACCAGGAGGTTCTGACATGGCGGACGATCAGAAGAAGCCCACCACGCGGAACGCTGCCCGACACTTGGGTCAGCGAACGCTGGACTGCTCCACATCGAAATCTGCGACACCCGGCCCCCGTTCGATTGGCACGACGAACGCCGCACGGCAGTTGGGAACGGCGACGCTGTCCGCGGCAACCCCGGCTCAAAAATCCCCGGTGTGGCTGGTGGTGAAGCTCCGCTACCCGACCGGCATGTCGGCCGAGGTGGTGGCCGAACACGCCCACCGGATCGTCGCCGCGTTGAGTGCTCTCGAACCTGAACTCGGGCTCCGGTACGACGAACAGCGATCCGTCACGGACGCCGAGCGGCGGAACGTCTCTGTGGCGGTCGCGCCCGCTGCGTCACCCCCAGATCTGGAACAGCGATTGAATCGCCTTCTCAATCACGGGCGGGGGGTGGTCTCGATGGTGCCCGTCGTGGGCTTCGCGGTGGAATGGGATAACCCGCTCGCCGCGTGACCCCGCCCCGTTGCGGTTCACTTCCCCTCGGCCTACTCTGGAACGCATCTCTCCTGTGCGTCCCACGAGTCCGGTCATGTCTGCGCCTTCCCCCAACATCACCAGTGTGCTGAAAGAGTCCCGCCTGTTCCCGGTGCCGGAGGCGTTCGCCGCGACCGCCCACGTGAACGCCGACGAACACGCCCGCCTGACCGAGTGGGCCGACCGCGACCCGGACGGCTTCTGGGGCACGCACGCCGAGAGCCTGCACTGGTTCAAGAAGTGGGACACCGTGTTCGACGAGTCGAACGCCCCGTTCTTCAAGTGGTTCGTCGGTGGCACCACGAACGCCAGCTACAACTGCCTCGACCGGCACCTGCACGGGCCGAACAAGAACAAGGCCGCGATCATCTGGGAGGGCGAGCCGGGCGACACCCGCACGCTGACGTACCAGCAGCTCCACCACCAGGTGTGCAAGTTCGCCAACGGGCTGAAGCAACTCGGCGTGGCGAAGGGCGACCGCGTCACCATCTACATGCCGATGACGCCCGAAGCGGTCATCGCCATGCTCGCGTGCGCCCGCATCGGGGCGGTGCATTCGGTCGTGTTCGGCGGGTTCAGCGCCGAGGCGGTGGCCGACCGGAACAACGACGCCAAGGCCAAGCTCATCATCACGTCGGACATCGGCTGGCGGCGGGGCAATGCGATTCACTTGAAGCAGAACGTGGACACCGCGCTGGAGAAGTCGCCGACGGTCCAGAAGTGCGTGGTGTTCCAGCGCGCCCGCAACACGCAAGTTCACATGAAGCCGGGCCGCGACATCTGGTGGCACGACTTGATGTCCGACGTGTCCGCCGACTGCCCGGCCGAGCCGCTCGACAGCGAGCACCCGCTCTTCATCCTGTACACGTCCGGCAGCACCGGCAAACCGAAGGGCGTGCTGCACACCACCGCGGGCTACCTGCTCGGCGCGGCACTCACGCACCGCTGGGTGTTCGACATCCAGCCGGACGACGTGTACTGGTGTACCGCCGACGTGGGCTGGATCACCGGGCACAGCTACATCGTGTACGGCCCGCTGGCGAACGCCGCCACGGTGCTCATCTACGAGGGTGCGCCGAACCACCCGAAGGAGGACCGCTTCTGGGGCCTCATCGCCAAGTACGGCGTGACCATCCTGTACACCGCCCCGACCGCCATCCGCGCGTTCATCAAGTGGGGCGACCAGCACCCGAACGCCCACGACCTGAGTTCGCTCCGGCTGCTCGGCAGCGTCGGTGAGCCGATCAACCCGGAAGCGTGGATGTGGTACCACGACGTGATCGGCAAAGGCCGGTGCCCCATCGTGGATACGTGGTGGCAGACCGAAACCGGCGGCATCATGATTTCGCCGCTGCCGGGGGCCATCCCCACCAAGCCGGGCAGTGCCACCAAGCCGCTTCCCGGCATCGCCGCCGCGGTGGTGGACAAGGACGGCCACGACGTGCCGGCGAACAGCGGCGGGTTCCTGGTCATCAAGCGCCCGTGGCCGAGCCTGATGCGGACCATCTACGGGGACGACGAGCGGTTCAAGGCGACGTACTGGAGCAACTACGCCGGCTGGTACTTCACCGCCGACGGTGCCCGCATCGACGCCGACGGGTTCGTCTGGGTGATGGGCCGCGTGGACGACGTGCTGAACGTGAGCGGGCACCGCCTGAGCACGATGGAAGTGGAGAGCGCGCTGGTGAACCACCCGAAGGTGGCCGAGGCCGCGGTGGTCGGCAAGCCGGACGAGATCAAGGGCGAGGCGATCTGCTGCTTCGTGACCGTCAAGCAGGGCGTGGCGGTGTCCGACGGGCTGAAGGACGAGTTGAAGAAGCACGTGGCGAAGGAGATCGGCTCGCTCGCCCGCCCGGACGAGATCCGGTTCACCGACACCCTGCCAAAGACGCGGAGCGGGAAGATCATGCGGCGGCTGCTCCGCGACATCGCCGCCGGCCGCGAGGGCAAGGGCGACACGACGACGCTCGAAGACTTCGGCGTGCTGGCCAAGCTGCGGGGCGACGAAGAGTGACGACAGGCCGAGATTTTTCACCACGAATCACACGAATACCACGAATGAAGACACGGGACAGCAAGCAGATTCACCGCAGAGGTCGCGGACGACGCGGGGGTGGCAGGAGCTAACCACAGAGACACAGAGAAGACCGAAATCGGTGCGAAGACAGGA
This sequence comes from Fimbriiglobus sp., assembly GCA_031414395.1. GTDB lineage: Bacteria > Planctomycetota > Planctomycetia > Gemmatales > Gemmataceae > JALHQU01. The sequence continues at coordinate 13,459 of JANNVG010000426.1, read as the reverse complement.
CTCTGTACGCTGTCCACTCTGTGTCTCTGTGCCTCTGTGGTTAGTTCTGTCTCAGTTCTTTTCTCCGCGCTCTCTGCGTCCTCTGCGGTGAATCTGCTTCTGTCTGCATTCGTGGTATTCGTGTGATTCGTGGTCACACTGTTTTTCCCCTCTCCCGAGTACACGCCATGCCCGCGCCTCTCCGATTCGCGCCCGTGCTGCTCCTGCTCGCGGCCCTGCCCGCCCTCGCCGCCGAGCCGCCCGCGAGCAAGGAACTCGCCGCCGCCCTCCAGCCGTTCGTCGAGAAAGGCCACCTCGCCGGCGTGGTGGTGCTGGTGGCCGACAAGGACGGCACGCTGGCGGTGGAAGCCGTCGGGTACTCGGATGTCTCCGCCAAGACGCCGATGAGGCCCGACGCGCTGTTCTGGATCGCGTCGCAGTCGAAGCCGATCACCGCCGCCGCCCTCATGATCCTGGTGGACGACGGCAAGGTGAAACTGGACGACCCGGTGGCCAAGTACCTGCCCGAACTGAACGCCCTGTGGGTGGCGGCCGAGAAGGACAAGGAGCACATTCTGCTGAAGAGGCCGAGCCGGGCCGTCACCGTGCGGGACGTGCTCACCCACACCAGCGGGATGCCGTTCGCGTCGGCCGCCGAGTCGCCGACCCTCGACGCCTTGACCCTGCGGGCGGCCGTCAAGACCTACGCCATGACACCGTTGGAGACCGAACCGGGCACCAAGTATCAGTACTCGAACGCCGGCATCAACACCGCCGGGCGGATCATCGAGGTGGCGTCCGGCATGAGCTACGAGGAGTTCCTGGACAAGCGACTGTTCGGCCCGCTCGGCATGAAGGACACCACCTTCTGGCCGTCCGAACAGCAGGTGAAGCGACTGGCCAAGTCGTACCGGCCGGACAAGGACAAGGTGAAGCTGGAAGAGACGACCATCAGCCAACTGCAATACCCGCTGAGCGACCGCACGAAGCGGTTCCCGATGCCGGCCGGCGGGCTGTTCAGCACGGCGCACGACGTGAGCCGGTTCTGCCGGGCGATGCTCGCCGGCGGCACGCTCGACGGCAAGCGAGTGCTGACCGAGCAGGCGGTGGCGGAGATGACGAAGCGGCAGACGCCGGAGACGCTCAAGGAGAGCTACGGGCTGGGCTGGTCGGTGGGCGGGGGCACGTTCGGGCACGGCGGGGCGATGGCGACGAACATGACGGTGGACCCGAAGCGCGGGCTGGTGTTCGTCTACCTGGTGCAGCACGCCGGCTTCCCCGGCGACGGGGCGAAGGCGCACGAGGCGTTCCGCAAGGCCGCCGACGCCACCTTCAAGGGCGGCAAGTGAGGGGTGGTGTAGAATACCCCGAACAGCCGAGGACGCCGACCATGGCCACGCTGACCGAACAGCTCGACGCGATGCTCACCCTGAAGAGCAACTGGGACGGGTACAACGCCGACCCCATCGACCCGAAGCCGATCGCCCTGGCGAAGGATTTCGTGCTGTTCTTCCAGGCACTCGAACGGGTGGACGGGATGGACCGGGCACTGTCCGTCCACCCCACCCGCGTCGGCGGGGTGCAAGTCGAATGGCGGGACGAGACCACGGACCACGAGCTGGAGATCGAGCCGAGCGGCACCATCGGCCTGCTGCACATCGACCGGGCGACCGGCCGAGCGACCGAAGAGACGTTCACCCCGCCGGTCGAGCGGGCGGTCGTCGCACCGGGCTTCCTCCCGCGGTTGGTCGCACTGGGCCGCGTGCGGGAGGTGGCGTGAGCACTCCGGCCGCCACCGAAATTGCGGACGACGAGGTCGTTCTCCGGCACATCCCCGGTGGGCCGTCGTGGCAAGCGCCGCCGCTGGGCCGCGTCACCAGCCTGAACTTCCGGTTGCGGCCGGACGAGTCCGGGTTGTCGGTCAGCCGACTACGGCTCACCACCCCGGACTCGCTCCTGGCGCGCTTGGGCGATCCGGCCACCGGCTCACGGGTCGCAGTCGCACGGGTGGGCGACCTCCGTGCGATGGGTTACGATGTGGTGCCGGTGGTTCTGGATGACGACCCTGGTCACGCCGAAATCCGACCGACGACCGCCGACTTGGGCACGAAGGCCGCTCGCCAAGCACTCTCGACGCTCTTTCAATACCTGCCGACCCCTCCGCCTCCAGACCCCGAACCATCAACACCTGCCGGGAGTTGACCAATGCTCCCGCCGCACTCCGCGTTCGTCGCCATCGACTTCGAGACGGCCGACCACGGCCCGGACAGCGCCTGCGCGATCGGCGTCGTGCGCGTCGAAGGCGGGCAGGTCGTTCACCGCGAGGGCATTCTCATCCGCCCGCCGCGGTCGCGCATCCTGTTCACCGGCATCCACGGCATTTCGTGGCCGATGGTCGCGTCCGCCCCGACCTTCGCCGACGTGTGGCCGCGGGTGCTCCCCCTACTCGACGGGGCCGCGTTCCTCGCCGCCCACAACGCCCCGTTCGACCGCCGCGTGCTGCAAGTGTGTTGTGCCGCCGCCGGTCTGCTCCCGCCTCCCCTGCCGTTCGTGTGTACGGTGCAGGTGTCTCGCAAGCGGTGGGGGTTGAAGCCGAACGACTTGCCGAGCGTGTGCCGGCGGCTGGGCATCGGGCTGATCCACCACAACGCCGCGTCCGACGCCGAGGCGTGTGCCCGCATCGTGCTGGCCGCCGCCCACACCTGACCGCTACTTCGGCCGCGCCAACAGCCCGCCTTTCTTCTCGCCTGTCGCCGCGTCCAGTAGGTCCACCCCGCGGGTGTGCGACACCCCCACCCGCTTGCCGTTCGGGGCGACGGCGAGCGCCCACGGCTCGTGGCTGATCTCGCCCACCTGCGACCAGTCGTGTTCCCATGTGGACGTGTCCCAGCACTGCACCTCGGCCATGTTCAGCGTGACCGCCCGGCCGTTCATGAACCGCGCCTGCGGGCTGATCCGGCCGGCATACAGCTTCTTCCCATCCGCCGAGAAGGTCATCTGCCGCACGTAGTCGGAGCGGGCGTTGTCGATGAGCGTCTTTTCGACTGTCCCGGTCTTGCGGTCGAGCACCCACAGGTACCCGATGCAGTTGCACCCGTTCCCGACGGGCACCGCCTCCCCGCCGGCGAGTACGATCTGCTTCCCGTTCGACGTGTACGCCACCTTCAACAGCACCGGGGACGCACCGTCGGTGATGCGCGGGGCGTCGATCCGCTTCACCTCCTTGCCCGATTCCACGTCCCACTCGATGACCCCGTGGAACTTGTCGGCGGCGCCCGACCCGGCGGCGTAGGCCCCGGCCACCGTCTTGCCATCGGGTGAGAACGTGACGGTCTGGGGGAACGCGACCTCACCGTTCTCAAGCGTCTTCACCGGCTTGCCGGTGGCGGCGTCCCAGAGTTGGAGCCGCGGCTTGACGTCCTTGTTGCGGAAGTCCTGGTGGGCGGTCGCCAGCAGTTTGCCGTCCGGGGACAGCACCACCGCCCCGCACGCCCCGGCCTTCGCCTCCAGCTTGACGCCCGCTTTCCCCGTCTTGGTGTCCCACGAGTACACCGCCCCGTCGTCACACGCCACGAACAGGGTTTTCCCGTCGGCGGTGAAGGCCACTCCGCGGCACACGTCGGTCGGGCCGGACAGGTGGTGCAGCACCTTCCAAGTGGTGGCGTCGAACACCGTCACCCGGTGTTCACCCATGTCGTCGGCGTCCTTCGCCTCGGTGAGTGCGAGGAGTTTGCCGTCGCGGGAGTATGCCGCCCCGTACACCATCCCGCCGGCGGTCGGCTCCGGGTCGTCGGGTTCGGGCGGGTCGGCGGGCTTCTTCGCCTGCACCGGCTGACGGCCCTTCCCAGGCTCGCCGGCGGCCATCGGCCCGAGCGCGATTCCGGCCAACAGCAGGGCGGCCAACAGCACGCCGGCGGACTTGATCGGGATCACGGGGTAGGCTCCGATGGAGGCCAGGGTAATGAGGTTCGACGGAACCGCATCCATTGCGATCCGCGACACGGTGAGCGACACCAGCTTGGCGGGAACGGAGGCGATGGAAATCGAAGTCAGCGACAGCCCGGCCCCGAGCGCCACGCCGCGGCGGAGCAACCGCGTGCCGAGCATGGCCCGCGCGCGGGTGAGGCGGTTCGAGAGGGTGGCGTGCGGGATGCCGAGTTGTTTGGCGGCGGCGCGGCGGCTCACCCCGCCCACGTCGCACAGCCGCACCACCTCGCGGTACGCCGGCGGCAGGCGGGCGAGTTCCTCGTCCAGCACCGCCGTCAGGTCGGTCGGCGCTCGCTCCACCGTCGCGGGTTCGGGCACGTCGGCGAGCGGCCGTTCGGTGGCCGAGCGCTTCGCGTTCCGGTCCCGCAGCTTCCGCGCGATCCGCCCGGACACCCCGCACAGCCAGCCGTGCAGTCGATCCGGGGACTGGATCGCGCCGGCCTTCGTCGAGAGCAGTACGAACACCGCCTGGAAGGCGTCGTCGAGTGAAGCGGGGTCGGACAGGAACCGCCGACAGGCGGCGTACACGGCCGGGGCGTGCCGGTGGACGAGTTCGGCGAACGCCACGTCGTCGCGGTCCGCCGCGTAGCGGGTCAACAACTCGGCGTCGGGCACCGTCACGAGCGCCGGCCGGCCGAGCAGGGTTCGCAGGGTGGTGGTCATCACGCCTCCGGGTGGGCACACTTTACTCCCGCCAGACGCCCCGGTGCGCCGCCGAGTTGGTTGGAATCTGCGTGACACCCCACGCACTTCCGCCTCGCCGCGGACGCCCGCACGTCGCAACATGACCACCCCGGCTCCTCCCGAGCGCACCCGATGGACCCCTCGTCGTCCGGCGGCGACCCGACCCGCACGGTCGTCGACCCGAACGCCCTCACCCTGGTGCCCCTGCCGCCGTCGACGCTCGCCCGCGTTTCCCCCGCGGCCGGCGTCGGCGACACTGGCGGCGACGCCCGCTACCGCCTGGGCACCGAGATCGCCCGCGGCGGCATGGGCGAGGTGTACTACGCCACCGACACCGCCCTCGGCCGCGAGGTGGCGGTGAAGGTGCTCCGCGGGCGGCTGGCGGCCGACGCCGACGCCGTCCGCCGGTTCACCGACGAGGCCCGCATCACCGCCCGCCTGGCGCACCCCGGCATCCCGCCCGTCCACGAACTCGGCACCCTGCCCGACGGCCGCCCGTTCCTGGCCATGAAGCTCATCAAGGGCGAAACGCTCGACACCCTGCTGAAGCTCCGCCCCACCCCGGCCGACGACCGCGGGCGGTTCGTCGCCGCGTTCGAGTCGGTGTGCCACGCCGTCGGCTTCGCCCACGCCCACGCCGTCATCCACCGCGACCTGAAGCCGGCGAACGTCATGGTGGGGGCGTTCAACGAAGTGCAGGTGATGGACTGGGGGCTGGCCAAAGAGATGACGAGCCGCGACCGCGAGGGAGTGGAGGTCGTCACTCCGGTCGCTCACGCTCCCGGCTCGTCGAACACGACCGACTCAAGCCAAACCGTGGCCGGCAGCGTGCTGGGCACGCCGGCGTTCATGCCGCCCGAACAGGCGGCCGGCGACACGAATCGGGTGAGCAAGCGGAGCGACGTGTTCGGCCTGGGGGCGATCCTGGCCGTCATCCTCACGGGGCATCCGCCGTTCGCCGGCGTGTCGGCCGAGTCGGTGCGGGCACAGTCGGCGAGTGGGAACGTGTCCGAATGCTTCACCCGACTGGACACCTGTGGGGCCGACCCGGAGTGGGTCGCCCTGTGCAAGCGGTGCCTCAGCCCGAACCCGGCCGAGCGACCGGCGCACGGCGGGGAGGTGGCGACGGACGTTCAACACCTGCGGGCGGCGGCCGACGAGCGGGCGCGGCAGGCGGAACTGGACAAAGTGAAGGCGGCGGGCGAAGCCGAGACGAAACGGCTGGCGGACGAGAAGGCGACCGAGCGGCGGAAGCGGCGGCGGAGCCAGTGGGCGCTCGCAATGGCGGGGCTGCTGGTGATCGGGGTGGCGGCGGTCGGGGTCGGGTACGCGGGCCTTTATCAACGTGCCGAGGACGCCCGTGCCAGGGTGGAGCGGGAGCGGGAAAAGCTGGAGGCGGTGGAGTACGGGCGGGCGGTTCAGGTGGCGTCGCAGGAGCTGCGGGAGCACAACGTGGCCGGCGCGCGGGCGCTGCTCGACGGCACGCTGCCGCGGCTCCGCGGGTGGGAGTGGCAGCACCTGGACCGCCTGGCCGACGGCTCGCGGCTGACCGCCCGCGGGCACACCGACTGGCTTCACGCCGTCGCCTTCAGCCCGACCGGCGAGCGGTTCGCCACGGCCGCCGGGGACAACACCGCCCGCCTCTGGGACGCCGCCACCGGCCGCGAAGTGTTGACACTCACCGGGCACACCGAGCGGCTGCGCTCCGTGGCGTTCAGCACCGACGGCCGGCGGGTCGCCACCAGCAGCTACGACGGCACCGCCCGCGTGTGGGACGCCACCAGCGGCAAGGTGCAGTTGAAGCTGACCGGGCACACCGGGTGGGTTCACTCGGCCGCGTTCGACGCCACCGACCGCCGGATCGTGACCGCCGGACAGGACAAGACGGCTCGCATCTGGGACGCCGAGAGCGGCAAAGAACTGCTCGTGTTGACAGGCCACGCCGACGGCCTCCGCACGGCCGTGTTCAGCCCGGACGGGGCGAGCGTGGCCACCGCCAGTTGGGACAAGACGGCCCGCGTGTGGGACGCCGCCACCGGCGACCCGCGGTTCACCCTGGTCGGGCACACCGATCACGTTCACGCGGTGGCGTTCGACCCGGCCGGCCGCCGCCTGGTGACGGCCAGCAACGACCGCACCGCCCGCACCTGGGACGCCCGCACCGGCGCCGAACTGCTGGTGCTGAGCGGGCACGCCGACGGCCTGATCGCCGCCGCCTTCCACCCGACCGCCGACCGGATCCTGACCGGCAGCGGGGACCGCACCGCCCGCCTGTGGGACGCGCACACGGGGGCACAGGTGCGGGTGTACAGCGGGCACACCGAACACCTGTCGGCGGTGGCCTTCAGCCCGACCGGGGACCGCCTCCTCACGGCCAGTTGGGACCGCACGGCCAAGCTGTGGGACACGACCCCGACCGACGAGCCGCCGACCCCCCGCGGGCACACCGACTGGGTGTACACGGCCGCGTTCGACCCGGCCGGCGCCCGCCTCGTGACGGCCAGCAACGACGGCACCGCCCGCGTGTGGGATGCGGCGACCGGGGCCGAAGTGCTGGTGCTGCGGGGGCACGGGGGCGGGGTGATGTGGGCCGCCTTCCGCCCGGACGGGGCACAGGTGGTGACGGCCGGCGGGGACAAGACGGCCCGCGTGTGGGACGCCGCGAGCGGGGAAGAACTGTTCGCGCTCGGCGGGCACGGGTCGGGCCTGTCGTGTGCCGTGTTCAGCCCGGACGGGGCGCTCGTCGCCACGGCCGACGACGACGCGGGGTACGTGTGGGACGCCGCCACCCGCACCCAGGTGGCCACCCTGGTCGGGCACACCGACGGCGTGAACACGGTGGCGTTCAGCCCCGACGGCACCCGCCTGCTGACGGCCGGCGGGGACAAGACGGCCCGCGTGTGGGACGCCCGCACCGGCCGCGAGGTGTTGACATTCCGCGGGCACACCGGCCGCGTGCGGGCGGCGGCATTCCACCCGAACGGCTCCCGCGTGGCCACCGGCGGGGACGACAACACCGCCCGCATCTGGGACGCCCGCACCGGGGCCGAGGTGCTGGTGCTGAAGGGGCACACGGGGTGGGTGCGGTCGGTGGCGTACAGCCCGGACGGCTCGCGGCTGGTGACGGCCAGCAACGACGGCACGACGAAGCTGTGGGACGCCCGCACGGGGGTGGAGGTGCTGTCGCTGAAGGGGCACACGAGTTGGGTGCGGTCGGCCGCGTTCAGTGCCGACGGCACACGGCTGGTGACGGCCAGCTCCGACCGCACCGTGCGGGTGTGGGACTCCCGGCCGAAGAGGTAGGGTGGGCCGCTCTCTCCGAGAGCGGCATCGGAACCGGCTCTCGGAGAGAGCCGACCGCACCCTACCCGGCCAGCAATCGCGCACACCCGGCGGCGCCGATGTACCCGGCCGTTTCGCCCAACTGTGCGAACACCACCTTCACTGGGGCGGGCAAATCGGCGCGGCCGAGCGCTTTCGCGTAGCGGTCGGTGTGCGTCGGGTACGGCAGCCCGAACCGGCGGACGTACTCGTCCACCTTCGCCAAGAACGCCTTCGACTTCGCCATCCCCCCGCCGATGACGATCACCTCCGGATCGGCGACGGCGATGACGGCGGTCGCCCCGAGTGCCAGGAAGTACGCGGTGTCGTCCACCACCTTGCGGGCGCACTCGTCGCCGGCGTCGGCCAGCTTGAAGATGACCTCGGCGTTGAACTGCTTGTGGTCGAACACCGTCTGGTACTGCTTCAACTCGGTGTGCCCCCGCCAACTGGCCAGCTCTTCGCGGGCGCGCTCCACGACGGAACTGGCACTCGCATACGCTTCCAGGCAGCCGCGGGCGCCGCACCCGCACCGCCGCCCGCGGTCGGGCGTCTCGATCCGCAGGTGGCCCAGCTCCCCGCCGTGGCTGTGCTCGCCCTCGATCACCGTGTCGCCCACCACCACCGCCCCGCCCACGCCCGTGCCCAGCGTGAACATGACCAGGCTGCGGGCGCCCTTCCCGGCCCCCACCCACTTCTCGCCGACGGCGGCGGCGTTGGCGTCGTTCTGGTACGCGGTCGGCTTGCCGAACGCTTTCGCAATGTGGTCCCGCACCGGCACGTTCTTCCACGGGGCCAGGTTCGGCGGGTCGAGGATGAGGCCGGCGCGGATGTCCATCAGCCCCGGCGTGGCCACCCCGATGGCGGCGATGTCGGCCAGCGTCAGCCCGGCCGCCTTCACCGCCAGCTCGATGGTGTCGCACATCGTCGTCAGCCCGACCTCTTGCCCGCGCTCGGGGAAGGTGTCGAGCGACACCGGCTTGGCCGCCGCGCCAGTGTCGTCCACCACGGCGGCCTTCATGGTGGTGCCGCCGACATCCAGGCCGACGTACTTCGCTGCTGCGGGCATGGGGCGGGGTCTCGCGCTTTTGGAGAGGGAGTTCGTTTTAGGCGGGCGGAACGGAAAAGACCTCACCCCCCCCGGCCCCCTCTCCGACGCGGAGAGGGGGGTGTTCAGGATGGAACCGGTAACGCAGTGACCGGGTCAGTGGTTGGATGGAACCGGGAACGCAGTGACCGGGTCAGTGGTTGGCACCCCACTCACTGAGTTCGGGGTTCCAGATGACCGGAATCGTCTTCGCTTTGAACACCCCCTCTCCCCTGGGAGAGGGGGCCGGGGGGTGAGGTCCACCACCGTTCGGGGTGCCCAGCCGTCGGCCGATGGCGTATCATCCCCGCTCTGTGCCGGAGGCCGACATGCCGCGATGGACCGAACGCCCGTTGCCCGCCGTGCTGGTGCTGCTCGCCTGTGCCGCGCTCGTGACGCTGCCGCACCTGGGGGCGACCAGCCTGTGGGACGACGACGAGGGCCGCAACGCCGGCTGCACCCGCGAGATGATCGAGGCCGACTCGTGGCACATCCCGACGTTCAACTGGGACCTGCGAACCGCCAAGCCGGTCCTGCTCTACTGGCTCATGCGGCCGGCGTTCGAGCTGTTCGGTGAAGGTGAATTCGCCGCCCGGCTGCCGTCGGCGGTGTGCTTCGCCGGCGTCGTGCTGATGGTGTACGCGCTCGGCCGGCGGATGTTCGACGCCCGCACCGGCTTCCTGGCCGGGCTGATCGCGTGTTCGTCGATGGGGCTGGTGTACCTGGGCCGCGCGTCGATCACCGACGCCCCGCTCATCCTGTTCGTGTGCCTTTACTTCTGGTCCCTGGTGCGGTGGCAGCACTCCGGCTGGTGGTGGGTGGGGTGCGGGGTGGCGAGCGGGCTGGCGGTGCTCACGAAGGGGCCGGCCGTCGGGCTGATCCTGCCGGCGGCCACGGTCGTGCTGTACCTGCTGTGGTCCGGTCAGTGGCGGAAGTTGCTCGACTGGCGCGCGCTGCTCGGCGTGCTGGCGTTCGTGCTGGTGGCCGCCCCGTGGTACGTGTACGTGTCCGCGGAAACGAAGGGCGAGTGGCCGCGGGCGTTCTTCTTGAAGGACAACCTGAACCGCGCGTCGGAGGCGATGGAGGGGCACAGCGGCCTGCCGGTGGTGTACGAGTTCGTGGTGGTGTGCGTCATGTTCGCCCCGTGGAGCGGCTTCCTGGCCGCGAGCGTGTGGACGGCCGTTCGGTGGAACCGGGAACGGAGTGACCGGGTGGGGGGTGAATCACCCGGTCACTCCGTTCCCGGTTCCAGTGAGCACGTTGACGCCCCCAAACTCCTCCTCTGCTGGGTCGCCGTCTTTTCGCTGGCGTGTGCCGCCGCCGCCACCAAGCTGCCGCACTACATCGCGCCCGTGTACCCCGCACTCGCGCTGCTCACCGCCCGGCTGTTGTCGCGGTGGACTTCGCGTGAACTCGAACTGCCGAAGTGGGTGATCCCCGCCGGGCTGATCGGGTTCGCGTTCACCGGCCTCGCCGTCATTGTTGGCTTGCTCATCGGCGGGGGAGTGATCCCCGTCGGCGGGCCGCAGACTCGCGCGTTCCCCGGCCTGGAGCGGTGGGCGTGGATCGGGGCGTTCCCCATCCTCTCCGCGGCGGCCGGCTGGTGGTTCGTGCGGAAGGGGAACCGGCCGGCGGTGGTCGCCGCGCTGGTGGTCGGCACGTTCGCGTTCGTCGGCGTGCTGTCGGCGTTCGTCGCGCAAGAGGTGGACCAGCGGAAGGCGGTGAAGCCACTGGTGATCGCATCCGGCGCGCGGGCGACCGACCGCGAGGTGCGGGTGGGCAGCAGCGACTTCCACCAGCCGAGCATCACCTTTTACACCGCCCGCCGTGTGGAGCGGCTGAACGACCCGCAGGCCGCGGCCGACTTCCTGGCCTTCGACATCGAGACGTACCTGTTCGTGCCGGAGCCGTTCTGGACGAACGAAGTGCTGCCGCGGGTGAAGGGCCAGTGGCGTGAAGCCGCCCGCCACTACGACTTCTACCGCAACTGCGACGTGCTGGTGATTACCAACCGCTAACCGGGTGTGCTGTAGCCGGCCTCTGTGAGGCCGGGCCGGACCGGGGTCACAGACCCCGGCTACAGCAGAGTGGTGACGGCAGTGGGCGACCAGGTGGTGTCCGGCTCGAACGGGTACAGTGGGCGGCGGCGGTGCGTGTAGGTGAAGTGCGACAGGTCGGCCGACGTGACGCCGGGCGTGTTCACCCGCAGCAGCGTGCGGCACACCGGGGCGTAAGCGGCGACCGGCGCGTGAACCCCCTTCGCCACCAGCACGCGGAACTGTTCGGGGCGCACGCCGAAGGCCGTCAGTTGCCGCAGGCTGAACGGGGCGGTGCGGCGGCTGGTGAGCATGACTGACAGCCCGGTGTCAGTGACCACCACGGCCGTCGGCCCCTGGTCGTACCGCCGTAGCCCGCCGTGCCGCGGTTCCGGCTCCTCGAACACGCCGTCGAACAGCCCACGGACGGTGAAGCGGGCCGACAGCGGCGGTTGCCCGACGGTCAATTCGGCACTCCCCCCGACGCCCACTTGTTGGCACGCCTCCACCACGGCGGGGGCGTTCAACACGGCGAACGCCGGGCCGACGCCCTGCCGACTCAGCTCGTGAATCAGCACGGTCGAATCGGCCGGGCTGCCCCCGCCGATGTTGTCGCCCATGTCGAGCAGGCAGACCGGCCCCGGTGCGGTGGCGGCGGTCCGCACGGCGACTTCGGGTGAAATCAGCTTCCCGCAAAACTGGTCGCGGCGGTCCCACCACCAGCCGGCCAGTTCGGTGGCGTACCGCTTCGCCACCTCCGGGTCGCCGTCGGTGGTGACGGTGAGCGCCGCCCCCACCTCCGGCACGTCGGCATACGGGAAGCCGAGCAGCACGCTCACCGCCAGCACGCCGGGCCGCTGGCGAACGTCGTCGGCCGCCGCCATCAGATCGCGGCTCGGACTCTCGGCCGTCGCTTGGGCTTCGATATTCACCACCAGCGGGGGGAAGGCCGCGGCGGTGGTCGGCCGCACCTCGCCGCGGAGCGTTCGCGCCAGCAGCTTCGCCGCGTCCACGCCCACCGCGTGCTGATCCAGGTGCGGGTTGGTGCGGTAGGCGAACCACGCATCGGCCGACGCCGCCATCTTTGCCGACAGGTTGGCGTGCAAGTCCAGCGTGCCGACCACTGGCACAGACGGGCCGACCTGTTGGCGGAACCGCTCCAGCCATGCCCCGTCGAAATCCGGTTCGCCCGCCGCCACTGCTGCCCCGTGCGGCGCGACTAGCCAGCCGTCGAGCGGGCCGGCCGTTCGTACCGCTTCCGCGAGGCGTTCGGCCAACTCGCGGGCCGCCTCCGCGTCGATCGTTCCGCTCGGCATCGTCCACGCGGCGAACACCGGCACGGCTTCCACGCCCTCGCCCGCCAGTCCGTCGAAGAACCCGCCGACCTCATGGTGCGTGCCGGTCAGGTGTTCCCGCACCGCCTCGCCGGTGAGCAGCCGATCCCGCGTGAACGCCGCCAGCGGGGTGCGATCCGCCGCGAACGTGTTCGACTCGTGCATGATGGAGGCGATGCCGACGCGCATGAGTGGTCCCCTGTCGATCCCGTACCCGAAACGGTACTCTGACACCGCCGCCGACGGAAGCCCCCCACTTCACTCGATGAGTTCCGCCGTGCCCGACCTCACCCTCGCCGACATGCGGGCGCACTTCACCGCCGCCGTCGTGTGCGACGCCCTCGACGCCGAAGGCTTCCCGCACCAGTCGCCCCGCGTGCCGCTCAAGCCGCTCACCGTACACGGTGTACTCATCGGCCGGTGCAAGACGACCCTCTGGGCGGACATGGCCCACGCCGACCCGCGGCCGTATGAGCTGGAACTGAAGGCGGTGGACACCTGCCAGCCGGACGACGTGCTCATTTGCGCCGCCGGCGGGTCGGTGCGGTCGGGCATCTGGGGCGAACTGCTGAGCACGGCCGCCCGCAACCGCGGGTGCATCGGGGTGATCGCCGACGGTGCCGTGCGAGACGTGGTGCGGATGCGGCAGATGGGCTTCCCGGCGTTCGCCCGCGGCACGGTGGTGTACGACAGCAAGGACCGCCAGCGGGTGATCGACCTGGACGTGCCGGTGATGATCGACGGCGTGACGTTCGCCCCTGGGGATCTGGTGATCGCCGACGACGACGGGGTGGTGGTGATCCCGCGGGCGGTGGAAGCGGCGGTGGTGCGGCGGGCGTGGGAGAAGGTTCACGCCGAGAACGTGGTGCGGGACGCCATCGCCAGCGGGCTGCTCGCGGCCGAGGCGTTCCAGAAATACGGCGTGCTGTGAACTCGCCGAACACGAGCCGCGGGCCCCCGGGGGCGGGGTGTAAACCCCGCCCCCCCGGGCGCGGGGGGGTGGGTGAACACTGGGTGGTGGGGCCCCGGGG
>JANNVG010000425.1:0-11586 GCA_031414395.1 Fimbriiglobus sp. | reverse complement strand
CGTGAGCGACCGGAGTTCATTTGACTCCGGTCGCTCACGCCCCCGGCCCGCCCGATCAGTCACAGGGCCACCTTGCCGTGAACGTTCGGGTCGTGCCCGACGGCGGGCCGCTCGCCGGTGAGCAGCGCCTTGCCCGCCGCGATCAGGTACTTCACCCCGCTCGTGCCGCTGTTGTCCCAGTATTCGCCGGCCGAGCCGTCCACTTTCAACAGTACGATGTTCGGGTCGTCCTTCCCGCCGGGGAACCACACCCGCCACTCCGCCTTCCACAACTCGGCCACCTTCCCGCGGTCGTCCACCGTGCGGGCGGTGCCGCTGAGCGAAACGAACTTCCCCTTCGACTGCATGGTGACGGCGACGCGGCCGTCCGACTCCAGTTCGTCCACTTTGCCGGAGTGCCGGTCGGTGGCGAACCAGAGTGTGCCGTCCGGTTCGGCGAGGGCCAGGGCCATCGGGCGGGCGCGAAGACTGCCGTCGGCGGTTCGCGTGACCAGCATGGCCACGCCGAACTCGTCGAGCAGGTCGCGGAGCTTGGCGTCGGGGGAGGTGCTCATCGGCCGTCCTCATGAGGTGTGGGAATCGTCCGCATCGCCGGCAGACGTGCCCGAACCCGGAGCAAACGACACGCCGCCCGGTACCGATCTTGCTCGCTCACACCCGGCCCCACCGTTCGTGTGGGTCGAACCCTCCCTTCGCCCAATCGAGGACCGTCATGAAGAGCGTGACCATTCGCCGCTGCGCGTCGTGCCAGAACATCGGCACGCACACCGACCAGCTCGCCGACGACCTGCGGAACGACCCGGACACGAGCGTGAAGGTGGTGGACGGCAACAAGGGCGAGTTCACCGTCGAGGTGGACGGCCGGCGGGTGAACGGGATGCAGGGCGACTCCCTCCGCGACCCGTCGGAACTGGCGAACGAGATCCGCGGGCGGACGACCGCCGGCGCGATGTGACGTGTGCCCACGCCGTGAGCGGGCCGGGGGCAATCCCCCGTCCCGTGACCCGCTGGCGTGTCGGCTCGGCAGTCCGCCGTGTGCCCGGAATACGTCGGTCGGTCGTCGAGTCGCGGGGCCAGCCGAACTCGTCAGCCGTCCGCCTCCGGCAGCGACTCCGGCCCGTCCGCCGGCGGCAGTTCGCTGTCGCCGGCCGTGTAATACTTGAGCGCCACCGTCGGGTTGCCCACCTTCTTGAACCGCTCGATTTCCGGGTGCGTGGCGGCGAACTCCTGCAACCCCTTGTTGTCGAACGTCACCCGCGAGCGATAGTACGTCGCCTTCACCCCCGACGACCTCCGCGCACGGGGCTGCCGGCGGCTGTCCCGCGGCCTCGCGTTCCTCCTCGGCGGGCTGGCCGTCGGGGTGCTGCTGTTCCTCGTCGCCAAGCAGTTCCCGGAGATGCGACCGAGGGCGGGCGGTCAGACGATCATCCTGTTCGCCGTCTGCTTCGGCGGGGTGGTGTACGGTTTGGCCGTGTGCTTCCACGCGGCCGGCCTGATCCTGCGGCGGAGTGAATCCGCCGGACTGATTGCCGGCATCGTGTTCTTCCTGACGGTCGTGCCGGCCTTGTTCGTCCGCTACTACCGCTACTGGCGGTAACATTTTCTGGCTCTCCCGCACTCTTGGTGATGCTTCTCCCCTCTTGGACGCCATCGCGTATTTTGCTTTCCGAGGGGCCGTTACCCCTTGTGCCGCACCCGCGCCCGGAGCAGGGGCATCCCGGCCCGGCCGTACATCGACCGCTTGATCGCCTTCAGCCGGTTCACCTGCCCCTCCACCGGGCCGTTGCTCCACGCCTCGGTCAGCGCCGCCTGCACGGCGGCCGCGTCCGACCCAAGGCTGGCCGCCAAGTTCGCCAAGTCCCGGTCGCCCAACACCTTCGCCTTGGCCAACCAGTCGGCCAGAGGCGTCGCCGTCGTCCGGCGGATCATGCCCATCAACTCCTCCGCCAGTTTCAACGCCCCGTCGACGGCCGGGTTCCCCGCCCGTAACTCCCCCAGCACCCGCGCCGAATGGCTGTCCGGCTTCGGGTTGGCCACCCGGAACGACAACTTCCGCGCCGACGGCGGGGTTCGCTCGGCCGGTGCTGGGGTGGCGTTCGGGTCTCGCCTCCCCGGGCGCCCCGTGCTCCCGATCAGCCGGTTGACGTACCGCCGGGCTGCGTCGTACCGGCCGATGAACCCCCTCCCCTTCAACGTGCGGAAGAGTTCAGCGGTGTTCCGGTTCCCGGCCGCCACCCACTCGGCGATGAACTCGGCGAACCCATCGGCCGAACACGCCCCCGTGCGGCCCGGCCGCCAGTCCGGGCACCGCTCCAGCCGTTGGTAGCGGAGGACGGCTCCGCGGCTCATCCGCAACCGGCGCGCGATCTCCCGCACCGACACCCCCTCGGCGGTCAGTTCCTTCACCCGCCGGAACCGCTCCGCCCGCCCCTTCCGCTTGGCCGCCCGTCGTTGCTCCGTCCCGGTCAGCGGCTTCGTGCCGGGCCCAGACGCCGGCGGGGAGGGCACCTCGGCGGGGGCCGGGGCCGGGGCGTCGCCGCGCGGGGCGTTCACCGCCGTGTGGGCGGTGCGGATGTCGGCGGTGACACGGGACAGCACCTTCTCCACCGCCTCCCGCACGTTCATCAGCAGGTGGAACCGATCGGCCACCTGCTTCGCCTTCGGTGCCGCCGTGGTGGCCGCCTGGATGTACGCCGGCCAGCGGTCACGGGTGATGACCTCCACCTGCGGGTTAGCCGCCAGCCACGCCTTCAGGGCCTCGCCGTCGCGGCCGGGCAGCAGCTCGATCACCGTGCCTCGTTCCAGGTCGATGAGGATGGTGCCGTAACTCTGCCCCTTGCGGATGGCCCAGTCATCCAGGCCGACGTACCGCGGCGGCGGGGGCGGCTCGTCCGCCGCCTCCTTCACCCGCCGAAGGAGGGTGTCCGGGCTGGTCGGCACTGACAACGTGGCGGCCAGCGGTGCCCCGGCCTCCCCGCCGAGGGCCAGCCCGATCTGTCGGTGCGTGTCGGCCAACGCGCCGGTGGTGCGGGCGTGAGCGTCGGTCCACTCGGGCAGTCGCTCGCAGAACACCCGCTGCGGGCACTCGCGTTGGCGACAGAGGAACTTGCGGGCGGTGACGGCGAACACCACCGGCAGGCCGAGACACGGGCGATCGACGAGGGTGCGGCGGTAGCGGGCGTGAACGGCGGTGGAGGCGGACCGGCACCGCGGACAAGTGGCCGAGTCGGCGGTGGTGACCACGGCGACCGAGACGCCGGTCGACTCAACGGTCAATCCGGCGATGCGGACACCGGCTTCGTTCGGCAGAAGGGACGAAAAGAAGGCGACGTCCATGACGACCTGCGGCGGCCTGCCGGGAGAGGGAAACACCGCCAATTGTACGCACGTCCTCCACCAAACCCGCGGGAGAGCCCATTTTTCCCGCCGGTCCGCGTCAGTGCCCGGCGTACTCAACGGGACGAACCGCCCGCCTTCCGTACCCGGAGTTTCCCTGTGAGCAAGTTCTCCTTCCGCCCGACCGTCGAAACCCTGGACGAGCGAGCCCTGCCGAGTGTGTCGCCGATCCCGAACGTGATTTATGGCCCGGACCCCCGCGTGCCGGCCGGCGCGATGACTTCCCACAACAACGGCGCGTATGCCGAAGTCGCGTTCCGGTACGAGATCACCGACGCGGCCGGCGTCGGACTGCGGTACACCGCCACCCGCCTGGACGGCGGCAGTTCCGGCAACCTGAACTGGGCGTACAAGACGAACGCCATCGTCCTGTACGCCGGCAACAAAGACGACGTGTTCGTGAACAACTCGCAGGGCACGTTCATCGTCCACGGTGGCGGCGGGAACGACTCGTACACCGGCAACGCCGGCGCGAACGTGTTCTTCGGCGGGGCCGGGACCGACACCTACGTTGGCAACGCGAACGTGTCGATGTTCTTCACCAACAGCGGCTACTTCGACGGCGGCGATGGCAACGACGCCGCGTTCGGCGGCGGCGGCACGGACGAACTGAAAGGCGGGAACGGCGACGACCGCCTGTTCGGCAACGGCGGCGACGACATCCTGACGGGCGACGGCGGGAACGACGCTCTCGACGGCGGCAACGGGAACGACAACCTGTACGGTGGCCTGAGCGCGGATCGGCTCACCGGCGGCAGCGGCGCGAACTACTTCGACACCGGCAGCAACGTCGGCGACGTCATCACCGACCTGCCGCCCCCGCCTCCGCCCCCGCCCCCGCCCCCGCCTCCGCCTCCGCCTCCGCCCCCACCACCACCTCGTCCTGCTCCGACTCCGGTGCCGCCTCCGCCTCCGCCGCTGAAGCAGCCGGACGCGTTCATCACCCGCCTCGCGGTGGCACGAGCGGACGGAGCGGGCGGCATCGACTGGCAGACGGGCGACACCCGCTCCGGCACCGCGAACACGCTCCCCAGGTTCGGCCTTGCTGGCGACACCCTGCTCACTGGCGACACGAACGGCGACGGGGTGGACGAGACCATCGCGGTGCGGAAGACCGCCGCAGGCCTGCTGGAGTGGTACATCGACGCCGACCGCAACGGGTACACCGGCGAGACGGCGGTGAGTTTCGGTTGGGCCACCGACACGCCGCTCGTCGGCGACATGAACGGCGACGGCCGAGACGACCTCATCGCCGTGCGGAAGAACGCCGCCACCGGCTTGCTGGACTGGTACGTCGATCTCGAGCGGAACGGGTACACCGGCGAGACGGCCACCGCGTACGGGTGGGCGTCCGACACGCCGGTGGTGGGCAACTGGAACGGTGACCGTCGCGACGACCGCGGCGTGGTCCGGGCGGTGAACGGCACGAACCACTGGCTGCTAGACCTGACCGACGGCCGCGACACCGCCGCCGAGTTGGACATCGCCTACGGCGCGGCCGGGGACCGGGTGGTAACTGGCGACTGGAACGATGACGGCAAGACCGACCTGGGCCTCGTCCGGCCGACCGCCGGCGGGCAACTGCAGTGGTTCTTCCGCACGATGGAAGCCGCGCCGAAGGAGTGGGGCACGACGTTCGGCCAAGCCGGGGATCAGGTGCTGAGTATGCGAGAGCGGGTGCCTGGCGCGGCCCCCACCCCGCAACCGCCGACTCGCGTGAGCAACCTCGCGGCGACGACCGCCACCCGGACTTCGTTCGACCTGACGTGGGCGGATGCGTCGGGCGAAGCCGGGCACGAGGTGCTGCTCAGCAGCGACGGCGGCAAGACGTACCAGAAAGTCGGCACCCTCGGCGCGAACGTCACCAATTCCACAGTGAGTGGGCTGAAGTCGTACACGACGTATTACGCGAAGGTGGTAAGCACGAACACTGCCGGTCGCACCGAGTCCGCCACGATCCGGGTCCGAACCATCTGAGACCTGAACCCGTAGACGGTGGCCCACTCTCAAACTTGGAGTGAGCCACTCGTCTCGGGCGGGTTGGTGTTTGCTACTTCTTCTGCAACTCGGCCAACAGCTTCTTGAAATCGTCCCGTTCGCGGAGCGGGTCGATGTCCTTGTCCTGCTTCAAGTGCGCAACATCCTTGTACCCGGCCTTCACTGCCTTCTGAAGTAGGTCCATTGCCCGGTCGGCGTACTCCGCTTTCTTGTCCGCGATCTTGCCGCTGGCAACGGCGTACACGCCGGCGAAGTCGTACCACTGGCCAGCGTTCCAGTTTGGCAACTTCGTCAACTCGGCGACATCGGAAATGGCTTCCGCGACCATACCGGCTTTCAGTTGCGAGATCGCGCGAGCGGCGACAGTTCCTGGCCGATATTCCTGTTTCGGGCTGTATTCGACGGCCCTATCCCAATCCTTTGCTGCTTCAGTGAACCTCTGGAGTTGATCATAAGCAATGGCCCGCTCCCAGTAGTTGTTCCAGAGTCGCTCCTTGGATGTTGCATCGCGTGGCTCGGTCTCATGTACGGGGCGTAGGGTGTCAATTGCTTTCGTGAACCACACCAGGCTGTCGGCTGGTTTTCCACCGTTGCGGATGAAGACACCCAGGTTGTTGTAGCTTGCGGCCAGGTCCATCCGGTATTCGAGCACAGTAGGAAAGTCGGCTGCCAGCTTTGTGCGAAGGGCCAGCCCCTTGCGGTACAGAACCTCCGCCTCAGGTCGCTTGCCCAGGTCCCTGAGTGAAGATCCAAGGTTGGTGTAGCTCAGGGCCAACTCCTGCTGATACTCACGAACGTTCGGGAAGTCGGCGGCAAGCTTCTCGTTGATTTCCAGTCCCTTTCGGTACTGCATCTCTGCCTCGGGTCGCTTACCCTGACCGGCCAGTTGAACCCCCAGGCTGGTGTGACAACTCGCTAGCGATTGGCGGTATCCGGGCACGCTCGGGAAGTCGTTGACCAGATTCACGAAGATGGCCAGCCCGTTCCGGAACTGCTCCTCCGCCTCCGGTCGCTTGCTCTGACTGTCCAGCAGAAGCCCCAGGCTGATGTGGCTCAAGCCAAGGCTCTGGCGATACTCGGGAACTGTCGGGAAGTCGACGGCAAGCTGCTTATCGATGGCCAACCCCTTGCGGATGTGGACCTCCGCGTTTGGTTGCTTGCCCAGGCCCGCCAGCATGTTCCCAAGGTTGGTATGGGTCGCGGCCAGGCTGCTGCGGTACTTGGGCGTGGCCGGGAAGTCGGCGGCCAACTTCTCCAGGAGGGCCAGTGCTTTGCGTGTCTGATCCTCCGCATCCTGTCGCTTGCCTAGGTAAAAAAGCAATCTTCCTAGGTTGATGTAGGTACCGGCCAGGCCTTGGCGGTAATCTGGAACTGTGAGGAAGTTGGTGGCCAGCTTCTCCTGGATAACCAGTGCTTTGCGTAACTGATCCTGCGCCTCCGGTAGCTTGCCCAGATCCGTTAGTAAAAGTCCCACGTTGTTGTGACTCGTTGCAAGATCCATCCAGTACACAGGAACTACGGGGAAGTCGGCGGCCAGCGTCTCGTACCCTTCGCGGGACTGGAGGAACGCCGACGCGCATTCCTCCTTCCGTCCGAGTCGGTACTCGATCGTGCCGACTTTCATCGCCGCCTTTGCAAGACGTGCGCGGGATTTCTCGTCATCCGCCTTCTGGCCGAGGAACTGGCGGTAATACGGCAGCACCTCGGTGAGCAACTTCTTCTGCTCGGCGGTGATCTCCTTCTGCGTGGCCAGCGAGTCGCCAGTGATGTCGGACACCACCACGTCGAGAATCCGGGTGGCCTTGTCCGCTGCATCTTCCGCCTGCACCCGCTGCTCGGCCTCGCGGTCTTTCGCCCGCTTTTCCTGCTCGACCGCGGCCAGGGCGAGGGTCTTCTGGTCGTTCGCCTCGGTCGCGTTCGCCTCGGCCCTTGTTGCATTCTTGTTCGCCCGGTCTGCGTAGAAAAGGCTCACAGTCGTCCCGGTCAGCATCGACAGCATTAAAAACATGGTCATCGCGGCCCAGCCGGGATTGCGTTTCGCCCACTTGTACGCTCGCTCCGCCATCCCCGCTGGCTTCGCCAAGATCGGCAGGCCGTCCTGATAACGGCGCAGGTCGTCGGCGAGTTCGTTGGCGCTGCTGTAACGTTCACCGGGTTCTTTTGCCAGGCATTTGTTGACGATCACATCCAATTCGCGCGGCAGGCCCTTCACCAAGGTTCGAATGCGAGGCGGGTCTTCGTTCACGATCTTCGCTAGCAGCGACATCGCATCGCTCGACTCGAAGGGGCGGCGACCGACGAGGCACTCGAAGAGCATGACACCGAGTGCCCACACGTCGGTGGTGGGGCCGACGAATTTACCTTTGCCGGACGCCTGCTCCGGGGCCATGTAGTTCGGCGTGCCCACGATCGCTTGCGTGGCCGTCAGGTCCGATGTCGCGCGTTTCGCGAGGCCGAAGTCCGTCACCTTCGGCGTGTCGTTGGCCGCGAACATCACGTTGCCCGGCTTCAAATCGCGGTGCACGATTTCCGCATCGTGGGCCGCACCGACGCCGCGTGCGACCTGCTCGATCATCGCGGCGGCTTCCCTCGGCGCGAGGATCGGCCTCGCTCGCAGTCGCTCCGCGAAGGTGCCACCGCCGAGTAATTCCATGGCGAGGAACGCGCGGCCGTCGGCTTCGCCGAAGTCGTAGACCTCGACGACGTTCGGGTGGTTCACCGACGCGACGGCCTGGGCTTCGGCGAAGAAGCGAGCCTTCAAGACGGCATTGCGGTCCTTCGATTCCGTGACCATCTTGAGTGCGACGACACGGTCGAGCTTGATGTGCCGGGCCTTGTAAACGACACCCATCGCACCGCGACCGAGAATGCCAACGATTTCGTAGCCCGGCAGCGTGGGCGGCAGCCCGCGGCCATTCGAATCGAGGTACGCCTGAAGCACGAGGAACCCGGCCCCGTCCGGCACGATGCGGCCGAGCCGCTTCTCGCAAGCTGGGCAGCCGTTCACGTGGTCTTCAATGGTGGAAACGGCCGTCGGGTCGAGAGCGTCTTCGAGCAACGCACGGAGTTCGGCGTCGGACGGGCAGGCGGGGGCGGCGGTCATGTGGTCACCCTGAGTGTTCCTCGGCGAGGCGCAGGTACTCGGCCTTGATGAGATTGAGTGTCCGGTAGCGGGCGGTGTGTACCGCCGTGACCGTCATGCCCAGTGCCACCGCCACTTCGGGGGCGGGGCGGCCGTTCACCGCGTGCGCGACGAACGCCTGCCAAGTGTGCGGTTGAACTTTCGCCTCGACCGCCGCCATCGCCGCCGCCATCCGCCGCTGCCCGACCGATTCCACCGCGGAGAGCAGGTCCGCCACGCTCTCTTGGGCGGCCAACCGGCACCAGTAGTCGTCGCCGCTGGTGTCGCCGCCGACGGTGTATTCCGGACGCCGCTGCCTCGTCTTGTGGAAGTCGCGGAGCAGGTTCGACAAGATGGTGACGAGCCACGGGCGGAAGTCGCCGTCGGCCGGTCGGTACAGGTGGAAGCTCTTCAGCATCCGTTCCAGGAACGCGGCAGTCAGGTCGTCGGCGTCGGCGTCCTGCACGCCCTTCGCGCGGAACCAAGTTTGAACCACCGACTGGTACACGCGGGCGAAACTCGCCCAGTCGATGCCAGGCGGGGAGCCGTCGTCGGCCGCCATCAGGACGGACCAGTGGGTGGACGGGAACACGGGCGGATCCAAGCGGGAAGAGACCATCAGTGTCCGCCCGCCCGTGCGGAACGTCAACCCGTCGTCACCGCACCGCCTTGAACATCAGGCCCATCAGCCGCACCTGCTCCGTCAGGTCGGATGGGTCTTGCTCGATCACCCGCACCAGGTCGCGGCAGGCGAGGTCGTACTCGCTCCGGCTCTCGTGGTATGCGGCCCGCAGACGCAGGGCGGGCAGGCAGTTGGCGTCACGGGCGAGGGCGTCGTCCAGGTCGGCCTTCCCCTCCGCCGTCTGCTTCATGCGAAACCGGCACCCCGCCCGCCCCGCGTACCCGTGGGCCGCATTCGGGTCGAGCCGCAACCCTTCGTCGAAGTCCGCGAGCGCCTCGTCGTACCGCATCAGGTTCTTTTTCGTGTACCCGCGGTTCACCCAGTAGATCGACTCGCCCGGCTTGAGTTCGACCGCCCGGTTATCCTGGGCGAGAGCGTCCGCGTGTCGCCCGGCCTTGCTCAGAGCGCACCCGTAGTTGTTGCGGGTGGTGGCGTTGTCCGGCTTCAGCCCGACCGCCCGCTCGTAGTCGGCGATGGCCTTCTCGTGGTCGCCGGCTTCCGAATAGAGGCCGGCACGGGCGGCGAGGGCGTCGTCACAATTGCCGTCGAGTTCCAGGCAGCGGGTGTAAGACGCCACCGCCGCCGCCGGCTCGCCCAGCTTCGCCTCGGCCCGCCCCTTGCGGTAGTGGGCTTCGGCGTAGTTCGGGTCGTCGCGGGCGGCGACGACGGCGAGGGCGTGGGCCTCCTCGTACTTGCCGGCCTTGTACGCCGTCTCGCTCTGGAGGGCGTCGTACCGGGACTTCAGCCACGGCACCGGCCCCTTGCCGATCAGCCCCAGACCCACCAGCACCGCCACGACGACCACCCCGCCGCCGACCACCTTCCACCCGCCGCTCTCGCTCGCCATGATTCGCCCCCGGTTCGAGTTGGATTCCGCCACCCGGAGTACGCCGGGCACTGACGCGTGTGGCTTACTTCAACTCCGCCAGTGCGGCCTTGGCCTTGGCATGGCCCTGCTTTGCGGCCAACTCCAGCCACGCGCGAGCGGCCTTCAGGTCTTCGCCCCGTTTGCCGCGAACCGATCCTGTGTCTGGTTCGAACAACCCCTTGATGTGAAACTCCCCCGTGGGGCGGCTCTGCAACTCGGCGACGTCCGACTCGGCCTCTTCTCTCCGAGATGTGGTCGGTTTGAGGTGCGACAGCCCAACCTGGTACTGAGCCTCCGTGTGCCCCCAGTCGGCGGCTTGCCGCATCGCCCAGTACCCGAGGTTCGCGTCGGTGAAGTCGAAAGATGTGGCGGATCGGAAGGTGGCGAACCCCAGTTCGAAGGTGCATTCCGGCGAGCCGACCGCGATCCCCTCACGCAGACACCGTACGGCCTCTTTCGGGTCTTCCGTCACACCGTGCTGCCCTCTGGCATAGACCTCCGCCAGACGGCAGAGCGCAGGCCCGTCCTTCAGGTCGGCGGCCGACCGCAGGTAGGCCAGTCCCATGCCCTCATCCATCTTCGCATGTTTGCCGGTGGTGTACCGCGTGAACAAGTCCATCATCGCGGAGGCGTTGTCTCTCTTCGCGGCAACCGAGAGCAACAAATTGGATTCCGCAGCCCGTGTCGCTTTGGTGACTCGTAACGTAGAGATGTCCGTAAGCAGAACGCGACCTTCGGGATCCTTTTCCGCCGACGCACTCAATCGCCGGGCAAACGCCACCATCCCCGGCGTATCTCCGCGTTTCACAAGTCGGTTGAGGTACTCGATCCCCTTCTCGTCGTCGTCGCTCAGGCGGCCGCCCGGCCCGTGTTCCTTGCCGAGCATGCGGATGGCGTCGAGGTCGCCTTCGGCCGCAGACTCCTCCAGCAGCCGGAGTGCCTTCTCCAGTGGCTTGTCGACGCCTTCGGGTCGGCCCAGGTAGAGTCTGGCGACCGCGTACCGCGCGTCGCACCCGCCGACCGCGATGGCCCGGTCGAACCACGTTGCGGCCTTCGCGGCGTCAGGCGTGAAACCATACTTTCCGAACAGGTAGGCGTCGCCAAGAACCAGGCGACCATCGGTGCTTTGTTGCTCCGCGGCTTTCGTCAGTAGACCGCGGACGGCTTCGTCATTTTTTGCGAACCCGAGAGCCTCAGTCTGGTGCAATCTGACGACGTGGTGCATCATCTTGGGGCTGTTCGACTTCAACTGATTCGCAATGACTGTGTGCGCCATGAGTTTGACGACGGCAGGCTTGATCGCTTCGAGCTTGTCTGCCGTGTCTGCGGCCTTCGCGACCATTCGATTCGACTCGACTTCCGCAAACTCCTTCATGACCACTGGAGTTCCCCACGAATCGTAGACAGCGGGAAAGTGGTGTACTCTTGAAGCACGAGGAGACCCACCGATGGCCCGTGAACGCAAGTCCTACACGCCGGAGTTCAAGCTCCAGGCGGTGAAGATGATCCTCGAACAGAAGC
>JANNVG010000424.1:0-3965 GCA_031414395.1 Fimbriiglobus sp. | reverse complement strand
TTGTTCTCCTTTGCGTTGTGGGGGGGGTTGGGGTAACGCAGTTGCGCGTTGTGGGGGCTGGGCCCGACCCAAACCGACGTCGGGCACAGCCCGACCTACGCGCCGCAGGCGTGCTCGTCAACCCGTCTGGAACTCCATGTGCGTGTCGCCGAACTTGCCCTTCTTCAGGTCCGTGTTCGGGATCATGAAGTACCACGTGCCGCCGTCGCACGCTTCCAACCGCAAACCGTCATCTGGCCTGAACTCGGTGAGCAGCGACCACGCTTTTTTCCCGGCCGGTGTGGGGTCGCTCTGAATCGGCCCGGCGTGCCCGAGGATGCGGTGTGACCCCTTCGGTTCGGGGCGGTCGAAGTACGGCATTGTGTAATCCCGCCGAATGATCTCCGGGAGCAGTTTCGCCAGCGCCGGCGAACGGTGGTCGGGCAGGCTCAGCCACTCGCGGAACTCGACGCGACACGCGGGCAGGTCGTTCGGCTCCACGATCTCTTCCGGTTCCCGTTCATCCAAAGCCGCATCGTCTCGTGTGTAGATCACACTCGATTCTCCGTCGCTCGTATCTTCGACGAACGGGGTGAGGTCGATGAAGAAGGACAGCAGTCCTTGCTTCGGCAGTCTCGCGACACACGGGCTGACGGCCAACTCCGCCAAATTCCACTGCGCCAAGAACGCGAACTCTCCCTCCTCGCCCACTGGCCATTCCTCGTCGGGATGGAGATCCGGCAGTCCGCCCATCTTGCTCTTGCCCGTGTCCACCGTCTCGCCGTCCTCTTTCAGCGGAATCGTTCGCACGACCACGCACGGCTCGGCGGTCTCCTTCACCGCGAGTCCCCATGCCGGGTTGCCCAGCTTCGTCAGCCAGGCGTCGAGCGTGTAGCCGACCACGCTCATCCAGCACTTCGACAGCCCCTTGTACGGCGGCGGTAGCTTCTTGCCCGCCTTGCGTGCGGTCAGCCACGCCCGCAGGAAATCGCCCCGCGGGTCGTTCCGTTCTTCCAGCCAGTCGGCGTACACCAGTTTCGGCAGGTCGTCGAGCGGGGCGGCCAGTACCGCGGCGACGAGGCCGTACTCGTCGGGCAGCTTGCACACCGGGTCGGG
The DNA here is from genome assembly GCA_031414395.1 of Fimbriiglobus sp. Classification (GTDB taxonomy): domain Bacteria; phylum Planctomycetota; class Planctomycetia; order Gemmatales; family Gemmataceae; genus JALHQU01. The sequence continues at coordinate 2,870 of JANNVG010000424.1, read as the reverse complement.
AAACGGCGAACGTGGCATCTTGAAACCTCAGAACAATCAGCCACGGATCGCACGGATGAAACACGGATCAGAACAGATCATTGATTTCTGTCTGATCCGTGTTTCATCCGTGCGATCCGTGGCTGATTCAGTCTACTTTACTCCAAGTCCCACAGCACCAGTTCGCCGCGCTGACAGCCGGCGGCGGCGGTCAGGTCGTCGGGCGACACGGCCAAGCTGCGGATCGGCTCGCACCGCCAGCCCCATTCGCTCATCACCCCGCCGGTGGCGAGGTCGATCCGCTGCACGCGGTTCCGCAACCCGAGCGTGAACATGCTCCGCCCGGCGTGGTCGAACGCCACAGGCGGCAGCCAGTACACGGCGTGCTTGTCGGCGTGCGTGCCGTGCGTGGTCGGGTCGGGGCGTTCGACGGTAAAGAGGGGGTTCAACACCTTCCGTTTGCCCCCTTCCGGAACTTCTCGTGAGACAGCCGACAGGTCGAAGACTGACAGCGATTCACCGTTCCCCAAGGCCAGTTTCGAGCCGTCGTAGGAAAAGGCGATGACGTGGCCGTGTGCGGCGTGGCGGAGGCGAATGGGGGCGGTCAGTTCGGCGACCACATGCCCGGTGGCGACGCTCGCCAGCAACGGGCGGGTTTGGGGCCGTAGGCAGAGCGCGAAGACCGAATCGGGGGACACGGCGACCATGTGTCCGGCGGTGGAGATGGTGGTCGTCTGTTGGCGGACGTACAGCCCGCTTTCGGCGTCCGGAGCGGGCAACCCGTAACTCCAGAAGACCGGCGTCGGGTTGTTCGCCCAACTGACGATCGGTTGCGAGCCGGCGGTAGTGCCGAACGCCGTGTTTCCGCTCGTGGCCGTCCGTCCGCTCCCCTCGGGCCACTGAGGGCCGACGAGGTAGTTCCCGCAACTCGTTCGCACGCCGATCCAGCCTTCTGTGGCATGAGCGGCCAGTTCGTGGATTGCCACTGCCCGCGGCACGACGCATGTGATTCGGGCTTCGCCGGTCAGCCGGTCCCGCACGGCGATGCCGGTGAACGGCTGCGCCGTGACGACCTCGCGGCCGTCGGCGGTGAAGGCCACCCGCGTGACCGGGTGCCCCGGCTTGAACGCGAACCGGAGCATACCTCACCCCCCAACTTGAGTCATTCCCCCACCGCGTCGTCATTTTCCCCGGCTTCACCCCGCACAGCCGCTCAAGTCTACCACCGCGGAGGCCGATGATACGAACACGACACGCCATCTCATCGCCGGTTCGCGGCCGGGGGCACCGACATGAGCGACACGAAATCGCTGTTGACTCGCATCACCGCGTTCCGCGAACGGCTGGAGAAGACGCCCCCGTTGGTCGGCGGACCGGGCGTCGATCCGTCGGCCGTCGTCGAACGCATCGCCCGCAACGCGCTGCAACCGGCGTGGGTGTCGTCGGCGTTGCGTCAGATTGCCGGCGTGAAAAGCGGCGAGATGGCGACCGTCGGGCCGAGTCAACTCATCGGCCGGGCGAAGCGGCTGCTCGAATCGGCCCGCGAGCTGGTGGGCCATCAGCGCGAGATCACCGACGACGTGTTCTTCATTCGCCTGACCAACACGCACACCGCCGCCGACCCCGATCCGCTGGTCGATTACCACCGCTTCACCGTGGCCGCGACTGAATCGACCCTCCGCGTCGCCGCGGGCATGAATGCCTCGGCCGAGCAGCAGGCGCGGGCGTGTGACGGCCTCGAAGCGATGCTGATCGCCATCCGCGACCGCCTGGCCATTAGCGCTCGCACGCTCGACCTCCGCCGCCGCGAGTGGGGCCGTATTGAACGCCTCGCCCGGCTGCTGTGCGACATCCAGGCCCGCCGGCTGGTGTCGATCACGTCGTTCACCGTCATTGCAGAAGAACTGATCGCGGAAGCACGTCAGGGCGTGCCGATCCGATTTGTCCACGCACCCGCCGAGCCGGTGGCGCGGTTCGTGGCGGCGCACGCGCTCACCGTCGCGCAGGTGGTCGCTCGCATGGTGCCGCACGACTTCGAGTGGACCAGCCAGCCGATACCGGCGGTCACGGCGGCGTTGCTGATGGACGTGGGCATGTTGACCGTGCCGGCCGCGGTCGTCGGCAAGCCGATGGCGTTCGACGACGCCGACCGGCGAATGGTGGAAGCCCACCCGACCGCCGGTGCCGCCCTGCTCCGCGAGGTGCTGCCCGAAGTGGGCAACATCGCCAACGCCGTCGCCGCCCACCACGAGCGGCTCGACGGCACCGGCTACCCCGTCGGGCTGAAGGGCGACGAGATCGACTCACTCGCCCGCCTGCTGGCCACCGCCGACGTGTACGCAGGCATGTGTACCGACCGCCCGCACCGGATCGCCCACGACACGCGAACCGCCCTGACCGACACACTGCTCGAAGCCGAGACCGGCCGGCTCGACGGCGACATGGGCGAACTGCTGGTGCGGCTGTCGTTCCACCCGGTCGGCACGGTGGTGGAGTTGACCGACGGGCGGACGGCGGTGGTGGTGAGCACGCACACCGGGCGGGTGAACGTGCGGGCGACCACCCGGCCGGTGGTGGCGGTGTTGGCCGACGCCGCCGGCGTGCTGCTGCCGAAGTCGGAGTTCATCGACCTGGCCGGGTCGGAGTACGGCGGGGTGGTGCGGGCGCTGGGAACCGCCGAGCGGAAGCGGGTGCTGGCCGCGGCGCATCCGGACTTGTGTTAATCGAAGAGAGTTGGCACGCGGATGAGGCGGATTTCAGCGCGGATGCACGCGGATGATGACAGAAGAGAATTCACCGCCGAGGGCACATGAGGGCACAAGATAAGAGCAGGGGGAGTTTGCAAGAGATGGTATCCGCCGCACAATCTGCTGCCAGCCTCATGTGTCCTC
>JANNVG010000423.1:0-6115 GCA_031414395.1 Fimbriiglobus sp. | reverse complement strand
CATGAAAACCTTCTGGCGGTGGCTGATCGTTATCGTCGCCCTGATCGGCCTGGCGCTCGCGCTCAAGGCCGGGCTGGTGGCGTTCGCCGGGTACGTCATCCTCGGCGTGCTGCTGCTCAGCCGCTTCCTGGCGAAGTCGTGGATCACGAATCTCGAAGCCGAGCGCGAAGTGCCGGAGGGTGAGCGGGAGATCGGCGACACGGTGGCGGTCGAAGTGAAATTGACGAACACCGGCAAGGTGCCCGTCGGCTGGCTGCTGTTCGAGGACATGCTGCCGGAGTACGCGTTCAAGGCCCGCCCGGCCCGCATCACCATCAAGGGCGGGCGAATCAAGGTGCTGTTCATCCCAAACGGCAAGACGAAGACGATCAAGTACAAGATGACGTTCAACGCCCGTGGGTACTACCAGATCGGACCCGCTTTTGCCGAGACGGGCGACGTGTTCGGCCTGCACCGGCGGCACCGGATTCTCACCGAACCGCGGTTCGTGCTGGTGCTGCCGAAGATCGTGCCGCTGGCCAAGTACCAGTTCGCGTCCGAGCGGCCCATCGGCGAAATCCGGCTGGCGAACCGGCTGTTCGATGACCCGACCCGCACCGCCGGCGTGCGGCCGTATCAGGTCGGCGACCCGCTCTCGCGGATCCACTGGCGGGCGACGGCACGCACCGGGCAACTGCACTGCCGCGTGTTCGAGCCGACCTCGCTGGCCGGGGCGAGCATCCTCGTGGACTTCTTCAGCAAGGGGTACGACAAGAACCGCGAGCCGTATCGGTCGGACCTGGCCGTGACGACGGCGTGTTCGCTGGCGTATGCCGTCAGCCTGTTGAACCAGCAGGTCGGGTTCGCCAGCAACGGCCGCGATGCCGCCGAGCGCATCAAAACGGAAGCGAGCGAGAAGTTGGAGCAGCCCGACGAGGGGTTCGCCAACCGTGCCGAGGCCCGCGAGAACTTCGTCGCGGTCGATCAGACCGACCGCCTCCGCCCGGTGATCGTGCCCACCCGCCGCGGGTTCGATCAGTTCCAGCAGATCCGCGAATCGCTCGCCCGGCTCGAACTGACCGACGGCATGACCTTCCCCAGGCTGATCGTGGAAGTGGCCCCGCGGCTGCCGAAGGACGCGACTGTGATTGCCGTGCTGCCCGACGTGTCGGTCGATACGGCGATTGCGTTGGGGCAACTGCGGCGGCAGGGGTTCGCCATCTCCGCCGTGCTGATTTCGATTCACGACGACGACAAGCCGCTGTGCGCCGGTCGGCTCATGGCCGAGGGCATCCGGGATGTGCGGTTCATCCAGACGGAGGAAGAGTTGGTGAACCTGGGCGATAAGACGCAGGCCGGGCCGAGTGCGTACGAGTTCGCGGTGACTTTGGCCTGAAAAAAAGGCAGGACTAACCACAGAGGCACAGAGACACAGAGAGGACAAGACAGAGTGAGGAGAAATGATCACTGTCCCTGCCTCCCTCTTCTCTGTGTCTCTGTGCCTCTGTGGTTAGTCCTGCCTTCCTTCCTTCTCTACACTTTCCCCTATGCCGCCCCGCCTGCTCGCCTTCGCCCAGCTCGTCCGCCTGCCGAACGTGTTCACCGCGTTCGCCGACCTCCTGCTCGCCGCGTGCGTGGTCGGGCTGTTCACCGGGCACCTCGGCACGCTCGCCCTGCTGCTCGCCGCGTCCGGCTGCCTGTACCTGTCCGGCATGGCGTGGAACGACTACTTCGACCGGCACGACGACGCCAAGACTCGCCCCGCCCGCCCGCTGCCGTCCGGTCGCATCCGCCCGCGAACCGCCGCCCTGATCGCCGCCGGGCTGATGCTCGCCGGGCTGGGGTTCGGATTCCTCGCCGGGTTCACCGTCGGCGTGGTCGCGGTGGTGCTGGCCGGGATGATCGTGCTGTACGACGCGGTACTCAAGCACTACTGGGTCGGGCCGGTCGGCATGGGGGCGTGCCGCTTCCTGAACGTGCTGATGGGCTGCGTGGCGGTGGCGTCGGACGACCTGTTGAAGCCGCTGCACGTCGCCGGGGTGGTCGGGCTGTACATCGTCGGCGTGACGTGGTTCGCCCGCACCGAGGAGGGCACCAGCAAGCGCCGAATGCTCATCGCCGCGAGCGCGGTGATGGCGGTGGCGCTCGGGTTGGCCGCAGTCATCCCACTGCACTTCGAGCCGGGGCATACGCCGTGGTACTACCTGTACCTGCTGATCGGATTCGGGTTCGTCGTCGGCTGGCCGGTCGCTACGGCGGTTCACACGCCGAGTGCGAAGAACGTGCAGGCGGCGGTGAAGCGGTGTATCCTCGGGCTGGTGCTGCTCGACGCCGTGCTGGCGACGGCGTTCGTCGGCTGGCCGGGGCTGCTGATCGTGCTGCTGCTGGTGCCCGCGATGCTGCTCGGGCGGCGGGTGTATTCAACGTGACCTCTCAACAGGAGGGACACGGATGAAGAGGATGAAGACAGGGATGCAGAGGATCGGAAGAGAGCATTCATTCTGATCCTCTTCATCCATGTCTTTTCCGTGTCATCCGTGTCCCTCATTTTGATCCTTTCCAGGAGACCGCGATGTCTCGTTCCCTGTTCGGAGTGCTCGCCGTGACCGCACTCGCGTCTTCCGCCTTCGCCGACGAGGCCACCACCGCCAAGGCGAAGGCGTACATCGCCGACCACGAGAAGCGGATTCGCCCGCTCGACATCAAGGCCGGCAAGGCGTGGTGGGACGCCAACACCACAGGCAAGGACGACGACTTCAAGAAGAAGGAAGAGGCGCAGAACGAACTCGACGCGGCACTCGCCGACCCGAGCAAGTTCGCCGAGCTGAAGGAGCTCAAGAAGGCGAAGGACGACGGCAAGATCGACGACAAGGTGACGGCGCGGGCGGTGGACGTGCTGTACCTGCTCTACCTGGAAAAGCAGGTGGAATCGAAACTACTCCAGAAGATCACCGCGAAGGCGAACGCGGTGGAACAGAAGTTCAACGTGTTCCGGGCGAAGGTGGGCACGACGGAGATGCCCGACAGTCAGGTGCGGAAGACGCTGAAGGAGAGCAAGGACAGCAAGGAGCGCGAGGCCGTGTGGACGGCGAGCAAGGTGGTCGGGGCGAACGTCGAGGCCGATTTGAAAGAGTTGGTGAAACTGCGGAACGAGGCGGCCGTGCAGCTCGGGTTCAAGAACTACCACGTCATGATGACGACGCTCAACGAGCAGGACGGCGACAAGCTGATCAAGCTGTTCGACGAGCTGGACGAGTTGACCCGCGAGCCGTTCGCCAAGGCCAAAGCGGAGATCGACGAGAAGGTGGCCGCCCGCTGCGGGGTGAAGGTGGCGGACCTGATGCCGTGGCACTACGACGACCCGTTCTTTCAAGAGAGTCCGGCGGTGTTCGACGCCGACCTCGACGCCCCGTACAAGAAGGCCGACATCCTGAAATTGTGCGAGCGGTTCTACGACGGCATCGGCCTTCCCATCAGCAACGTCATCAAGCAGAGCGACCTGTACGAGAAGGCGGGCAAGTCGCCGCACGCCTTCTGCACCGACATCGACCGCGACGGGGACGTGCGGGTGCTGGCGAACATCGTGCCCACCGAGTACTGGATGAGCACCATGCTGCACGAACTCGGGCACTCGGTGTACAGCAGCCTGAACATCCCGCAGACGGTGCCGTATGTCCTCCGCGGCGAGGCGCACATCCTCACCACCGAAGGGGTGGCGATGCAGTTCCAGAAGTTCAGCAAGCAGCGGGCGTGGCTGGAAAAGATGGGCGTGAAAGTGGACGACGGGGAGAAGTTCGATGTGGCCGCGGCGAAGGTACTGCGGAACGAACTGCTCATCTTCAGCCGCTGGTGCCAGGTGATGCTGCGGTTCGAGAAGGGCATGTACGAGAACCCGGAGCAAGACCTGAACACGCTGTGGTGGGACCACGTGGAGAAGTACCAACTGCTCAAGCGGCCGGCCGGCCGCAACGCCCCGGACTACGGGGCGAAGATCCACATCTGTAGCGCCCCGGTGTACTACCACAATTACATGATGGGCCAACTCTTCGCCTCGCAGGTGCATCACGCGCTGTGCAAAGAACTCTACCCGGACGCGGCGGTGAACACGGTGCTGTACATCGGCGACAAGAAGGTGGGCGACTTCATGAAGAAGAAGGTGTTCGAGCCGGGCCGCACGCTGGGCTGGAACGAGCTGACCAAGTTCGCCACCGGCGACGACCTGTCGCCGAAGGCGTTCGCCAAAGACTTCAGCGGCAAGTGAGGTGGCGAGCCGTGCGGCGTGAGCCGCCGGGTGGTCGGGTTGGCGGTCAGGGGGCGGGTTGGGTCCAGTCCTCGACCGCCAGCCCAGGCACGCGGAGGAAGTCCCGGAGGTTGGCCGTCGCCACCGTCGCCCCGGCGAGGCGCGCGATCGCGGCGATGCGGAGGTCGTTCTTCCGCACGTTCAGCTTCTGCTTGTCAAAGCTTTCAGCCAGGTCGATCGCAGCTACGGTGAAGGGGAGGATTTGCAACCGGCTGTAGTACTGTACCGTTTCCATCAGACGCAAGTACACGTGTGCCAGGCGCGGTTTCGAGAGAGGGCGTCGAAGCATGGCGTACCACCCGTCGAGTTGTTCCTCGACTGTGATGACGGCCACACTCATCTCGTCCGGCGGCACCGTGGCCGCACGCGCCGTCACAACCGGGTGGCCATCCCGGAGGTGCGTGGCGGTGTCGGTGTCCAGGACGTATCGCATCAACTCCGCTCCGGTTGGGGGTCGTCGTACACGTCCCGCTTTTCCTGGATAATCCGCTTCCATTCGGCCGTGAGTTCGTCGTCGGGTAATCGTCCGACACTGGCAAACCACGGGTTGCCTGCCGTCGGTGGCGGGATGGGCTGCAAAAACTGATGTGGCATCCACCGCCGCAGGTCGGCCACCGCCTCGGCTTCGCTCTGCCCGATGCCCGACTTCCGCGGGAAGTCGGCGCACGTGGCGACGAACGCCCCCGACGGCTCGTGCCGCTCCACCGTCACGTCGAACTGAATCGTCTGTGTCATGGCTGTTCCCTCCCGCCGCCATTGTACCGCACGCCGGCTCGTTTCCGCTCCGGCGGACCGGCCGTAAGACAATCGCACCCTTCCCTCCCGGTCCTGCCATGCCGCCGACGACCAACCCGCAGCACCTGTCGCACACCCGCGTGCCCGCCCAGCGGTTCCCCACCAGCACCGCCGCCGCCAAGTACGTCGCCCGCGAGATCGACAAGCTGATCCGCGCCCGCAACGCCGCCGGCAAGCCGACCGTCCTCGGCCTGGCCACCGGCAGCACCCCCGTGGGGCTGTACCGCGAACTCATCCGGATGCACAAGGAGGAGGGCCTCGACTTCTCCCGCGTGGTCACGTTCAACCTGGACGAGTACTTCCCCATGCCGAAGGAGGACTCGCACTCCTACTTCAAGTGGATGCACGAGACGCTGTTCAACCACATCAACATCAAGTGGGAGAACATCCACATCCCGGACGGCACCCTCGACCCCGACGAGGTGGACGAGTTCTGCATCGGGTACGAGCGGCAGATCCGCGCCGCCGGCGGCATCGACATCCAGGTGCTCGGCATCGGCCGCACCGGGCACATCGGGTTCAACGAACCCGGCAGCCCGCGGAACAGCCGCACGCGGCTGGTGACGCTCGACAGCATCACCCGCCGCGACGCCGCCGCCGGCTTCTTCGGCGAGGAGAACGTGCCCGCCCAGGCCATTACCATGGGCGTGGCCACCATCGCCGACGCCCGCCGCGTGTTCCTCATGGCGTTCGGCGAGCACAAGGCCCCGGTCGTGTACAAGGCCATCGAACACCCGCCGACCGAGGCCATCTCGGCCAGCTTCCTGCAAGACCACTCGGACGCGACGTTCCTGCTCGACCCGGCCGCCGCCGCCGAGACGACCGCCATCAAGCGGCCGTGGCAGGTCGGCCCGCTCGACTGGACGCCCGAGCGGGTGCGGCAGGCGGTGGTGTGGCTGAGCCTGACGGTGAAGAAGGGCCTTCAGAAGCTGAGCGACGAGGACTTCCGCGAGCACCACCTGTACGAGCTGCTCCGCGAGCAGGGGCCGGCCGAGAAGATCGGCGAGGCGGTGTTCCACGACCGCCTGGCGACGATTCAGG
>JANNVG010000422.1:0-2772 GCA_031414395.1 Fimbriiglobus sp. | reverse complement strand
CGTTCGCCGTCTTTCTGCTGTGGAAGTTCCGCGACAAGCTGCCCGAGAAGGTGAGCTGGCCGAACTGGGGCGGGCTGCCGCTGCTGCTCGGCCCGCTGCCGCTTTACCTGGCCGACGCCGACCTGAACTACGCCAGGGAGTGGGTGCAGGGCGGGTGCCTCGTTGCCAGCCTCGCCGGGGTGGTCGTCACGTTCGCGTCCCCGCCGCCGACCCGCCGCCGGAATCCGCTCGACTGGTTGGCCGCCGGCCTGTGCCTCTCGCCGATCCTGTACTTCGCCTTCTTCAAGACCGGCGGCACGTCGAAGGTGGTGTTCTACATGGCCGCGGCGGCGCTCGTGGTCGGGGTGGCGCTCACCGCCTTCCGCCGCTGGCCGGCCGTGCGGTGGGTGACCCCGGCACTGGCCATGCTGCTGCTGTCACTGCCGCTGCCGAACTTCGTCGAGAACGAGGTGAGCTGGCAACTGCGGAAGGTGGCGACGGCGGCGTCGATGGGGGTGTTCCGCACCCTCGGCATCCCCTCCCGCGCGGAGACGCCCACCGTCCTCGACGTGGGGACGGAGCGGCTCCAGGTGCAGGAGGCGTGCAGCGGGCTGAGCATGTTGCTCGGGTTCGTCGCCCTCACCGCCGCCGTCGCGTTCATGTGCCCGCCCACCCGCCGGCTGACCGACCGTTGGGCGGTGGTCGCCTCCAGCATCCCCATCGCCGTGCTGTGCAACATCGTCCGCATCGTGGCCTGCGGGCTGATGCTGCTGGCCGGCTGGCGGGAGGCGTACAAGCTGATCGCCCACGACCTCGCCGGGCTGGTCATGATCCTCCTGTCGCTCGGGCTGGTGTGGCTGGAATTCAAGTTGATCGACTGGCTGCTGGTGCCGGTCATCCGCATGTCGCGGGACGAGGTAGTGAAGGCGGGGCTGGCCGACGCGCGGGCCGAGATCGAACGCCAGGATGCGACCAAGCGGGTGGTGCCGGCGCCCGTGCCGCACCCGGCCGCCCCGTTCCTGCCGCTCACGCCCGCCGGCACCTCGCACGGGGCGACCGCCACCGGCGGCACCATCAACCCGCGGCCGACTGCTGACAAGCCCCCGCCGGGGGCCAAGCCGTGAACTCGCCGGTGCCGCCGCCCCGCCGCAAGCAGGTGGTCCTCCACCTGCGGCCGTCGGCCGCCCTGCGGGTGCTCCGCCCGTGGTGGTTCGTGGCGGCCACCGCCGGCGTCATGCTGTTCATCGCCTATGGCAGCTTCGTCCCGTTCGACCACCAGCCGCGGGAGTGGGACGAGGCGACGGCCAAGTTTCGCACGGCGCTGGGGCGCTGGGACGCCTCGCCGCCGAAGTCCGACTTCGCCGCGAACGTGGCCCTCGGCGTGCCGTTCGGCTTCTGCCTGCTGGGGGCGCTGCGGGTGGACCGCCCGCGGCGGTGGCTGACGGCGGCGGTGGGTGTCGGCGTGGTGGCCGTGTGCGGCACTTACGCGGCGGGGGTCGAGTTCACGCAACTGTTCTTCCGCGGGCGGGTCTGCTCCGGGGCGGACGTCTTGGCGCAAGCCATCGGCGGGTTGGGAGGCGTGATCGCGTGGGTGGTCGGCGGGCACTGGGCGACGGACAACCTGCGGCGGGCGCTCGACGCCGACGGCGTGCGGAACACCACCGCCCCGCTGCTGATCGCGTATGCCGGGTTACTGCTCGTCATCCAGACGCTGCCGTTGGATCTGACCGCCAGCCCGGCGGAGTTGTTCAAGCGGCTTTGTGACGACACCACCTGGACGCCGCTGGGCGAGCTGTTCGACCGGCCGGACGAGTCGGGCGACCGCGACCTGAAGACGGTGGCGAACTGGTGCGAGCTGTTCGCCCTCTACCTGCCGCTCGGGGTGCTGGCCGGCGGGCTGGCGGGGAAGTTCCGCACGGCCGACGGCGTGTTCCGCGTGATCGGGCTGGGGCTGCTGGCCGGGCTGGTCGGCGAGGCGTGTCAGGTGCTGGTGAAGAGCCGACACCCGAGCGCGACGGACGTGCTGCTGGCGGCGGTCGGGGTGACTGTGGGGTGGGCGACGACCCGCATCCTGGACGTGCGGCGGGTGCGGCAATACCGCGGCGAAGTGGCGGTGCTGCTCGCCCAACTGTGGGCGGCGGTCATGGCGGTGGTGGCGTGGCACCCGTACCAGTTCTTCCCCGGCATCACCGGCGAGCGGCTGGGGGCGATGAACTGGCTGCCGCTGCGCGACGCGGTGGGCGGGCAGTACCTGTGGGCGGCGGAAGACCTGTTGGCGAAGCTCGCACTGGCGATCCCGCTCGGGGCGGTGGCGGCGTGGGGGCTGGGCGGCAGTAACCCGGCGAAGCGGTGGGTGGTGTGGGTGACGGCGGTGGGCGTGACGGCGGCGGTGGCGGCGGTTCTGGAACTGGGCCAGGCGATGCTGCCCGGCCGCACCGTGTGCCCGACGGACGTGCTGCTGGCCATCGCCGGCGGGTGGGCGGGGGCGGCGATGGCGCAGCGGGTGTTGAGGTAGTGTTCTGCTCGCTCCGCGAGCGGGTTCGGCAGACCGCTCGCGGAGCGAGCAGAGCACGTGAGGAGTCGGGCGATGGAGAAGCAGACGATCTTCATGATCCTCGTCACCGCGGGGGCGCTCGTCGGCTCCCTCGGGTGGGGGCCCTACGTCGGCATCGTCGTGTACTTCGCGTTCGCCGTCCTCCGCCCGCAGTACCTGTGGCGGTACGCCCTGCCCGACGGCTTGCAGTGGTCGCTGTACGTCGCCCTGGGGGTGATCGCGGCCGGGGCGGTCAACCG
>JANNVG010000421.1:0-3796 GCA_031414395.1 Fimbriiglobus sp. | reverse complement strand
GGGGGGGGGGGGGGCCACCGGCGGGTGGTTTTCCCGGATACCGGGTAAGTTTCCCAAAAAACCCGGGTCACGCTCCAACTCCAACCTCCCGACACCGAGCAATAGGGGACCAGTAGGGCGGGCGAGCCGGCGCTTCGCCGGCGACCCCCGCCGCGTGTCGGTGTGGCGGGGGTCGCCGGGCTGCGCCCGACTCGCCCGCCTTACAAGGTCCCAAGGCGCGGACTGAAAATGCTCTAAAACGTGAACTCCAACCAAGCCGTGCTACTTCCCCGCCGACCTCGTCGCGGTCCACCGCCCACTACCCGCGGGGACAAGCAAATCGAGCAGATTCCCGTCACAAAGGACCGTCGTTTTGGAGATAGCAAACTCCCACCTGCCGACCAGTTCGTCTGTCGCAGGCTGGTATTGTCCGGTGTACTTGAGCGGCAAAGGCAGAGGTGGAACGTCGAGATGATGACCGAAAGCGGCGAGATACTCGGCGAGGGGTGTCGATCGGCCCTCCCACCACACGTAGTAATCCGGCATCCGTTTCACGAATTCGACCCGATCACCCGACACGCGGCCTTCGATGGTGCCGAGGCCCGGCATCACGTGAGGCGGCTCATCCGACACGTCACCCGTCAGTACACCGAAGAGCCAAGACTGCCGCAGGCGCAACACGAACCCAGTTTTGTCCGGTAGGCCAGGGCAGTCGGGCATGGGGTCGTAGGAGTAGTGCCCGCGCCAAGTGCCGGTCGCCTTCCAACCCATAGTCGCACCGTGCGAGTCGAGAGTGCGCTCTCACCCCAGGTCGCTGCGGAAGGCGCGGAGACGGGCGATGTGCGGGGCGGGGGTGTGCGTGTTGTCGGTGCGGACGTTCGGCCGCGGGGCGGGGGCGTCGTTGAACACCCGCAACATCGGGATGCTCGTCGGCTGTGTGCCCTGTCCGCCGCGCTGCCGCTCGGCCAGCATGTCGAACTTGGCCCGCGCCCACAGGTGCTGAATGCCGCGGTCGGCCGGGGCCAGGAACCGCGCCTTGCTCAGCAGCTCGAAGGCCAGTTCGGCCTGACCCGCTTCCCGCAGGCCTTCGGCCACCACGCCGAGCACGTCGGCGTCGGCCGGGGCGGCGTCGGCGGCACGGCACAACTGACGCACCCCGCGGCCGACCTCGTTGATGCGGACCATCGCCCGCCCGAGGGTGGCCTTGAATTTCGGTTCGTTGGCGTTCAACTGGGCGGCCTTTTGATATCGGCGGGCGGCCTTGCGGTCGCAGCCGTGGGGGTCGTCTTCATACGCCCGGCCGAGGTCGAACCACAGGCCGGCGTCGGTCGGCGCGAGGGCGAGCGCTTCGCGGAGCAGCTCCCGCGCCCGACGATACTTCTCCGCACACACGGCCACCGATGCCCCCGCCCGCAGCACCTTCACCGCGTCGGCGGGGGTGTCCGCCCCGCCCCGCACCTGTCGCAGTGTGGCGGCGGCGCGGCTCGTGCGGCCGGTCTGAAACTGTTGGGCGGCGGTGGTCAACCCGCCGTCGAACAGGGAGAGCGTCCTGCTCATGTCCTGCCTCCGTGCAGCCCTGTGTGCGGACGATCCGCATGGTTGTTGACGGAGTGATATACCGGCACTCCCCTCTGCCGCAAGTCGAAATCCGATGCCAACGTGCCGGATTATCCGCCCGTACTCTTCCGACGGGTCGTGCCGGCCGTCCGAACTGTCGGCGTTCTCCGCCCACTGCTGCTCAAGTCGCCCGCCCACTGGTGTCGATTCTTATTGCGAGACGACCGGCACTCCACGGCAGGATGCGGACATGGACTGGGCCTCGTTCGGGCTGACCCGCCGGCCGTTCCGCCCGACGCCGGACACGTCCGCGTATGTGCCGACCGCCGGCCACGATTCGGCGTTCGCGGCCGTCATGCGCGCGTTCACCGACGGCGATGCGGCGGCGAGCGTGCGGGGCGAACCGGGCACCGGCAAGACGCTCCTCGGGCTACGGGTCCTCGAAGCCATCCCCGCCGACACCAAGCGGGTGATGCTGCACGCCCCGCCCGAAACGCGGGCGGTGGACCTGCTTCAAGCCGTGCTGTTCGACCTGGGCCAACAGTATCAGGGGTTGAGCGAACAAGAGCTGCGGCTGGCGGTTCACGGCGAACTACTCACCGGGCTGGCCGACGGCAAGAGCGTGGTGCTGCTGGTGGACGAGGCGCACCACCTGACGCCCGAAGCGGGCGAGGAGCTGCGGCTGCTCGGCAACCTGGAATCGAAGGACGCGAAGGCGGTGTTCACCCTGCTGCTCGGGTTGCCGGGCGACGAGCGGATGAGTGCCGCGTTCCGCCAGCGGATCGCCGTGCGGAAGCCGCTCGTGTCGCTCGACCGCGACGAGGCGGTGCGGTTCGTGCGGCACCAGTTGCGGGAGTGCGGCGGTCGCCCCGAGTGGCTGATCGACGACGAGGCCCTTCACCTGCTGGCCGACCACACGGGCGGTGTGCCGCGGGTGCTGAACCGGGCGGCGGCACTGGCGTTTGAAGTGGCCGCGACCGCCGGGCAGAAGCACACCGACGCCGAGGCCGTGCTCGACGCGCTCGACCAACTCGGCCTGGCGAGCGAGCTGCCCGCCCCCGCCGTGCTGCCGCTCACACAGCCCGTTGAAGTGAAGACGCAACCGAAGAAGGCGACGAAGCGGAAGAGTGCGTAAGGCGAACCCGGCCCGCAAGGGCCGCGGGGGAAAACGAACACTGGTTGGCACCCGCGGCCCAGTGGGGCCGGGGGTCACCCCCACGTGGGTCCCCCCCCCGCGCCCCGGCGGGGCCGGGTTCGCCAACATTGATCCCCCCGGCAAGGAAGACCATGAGTCGCATGTTCCGCGTGATCTCCGGAGTCGGGTCCGACATGCCGCACGACCCACCCACCGAGCCGCGACACACGCCCGACCCGTTCGGCGGGGAGGCGGTGCCGTTCGTCGAAGTGGGCGGGCCGGACGGGGTGGTCACGTCGGTCCACAGGTCCGCCCCGCCGGTCGTCAAGCTGCCGCCGGTGGTGAGGCCGGCCCCCGCCCGCGAAGCGTTCGTCCCTCCGCCGGCGGTCAAACCCGTGAAGAAACTCGACCCGAACCCGATCCCGCCCGTCACCGATTCGCGGATCTTGTCGGTCACGTTCCACCCCATCCCGAAGGCCGGGCTGCGGCTGATGCAACAAACGGGCGTGGCCCCGGAGATCGTGGCCTACCACTTCCCCGACCACCCGGTGAGCGGGGAGTACCGCACGGTGCGGGACCAGATCGTGCGGCAGTTCGACGAACCCGGCCCGAAGGTGACGCTGTTCACCTCTGGCGGTGCCCACGCCGGCACCACCACCGTGCTGGTGAACTTCGCCGTGTCGCTGATCCAGGAGTTCGGCAGCCGGGTGCTGATCGTGGACGCGCACCTGGCCCGGCCGGGGGTGGCGCGGCGCCTGGGGGCGGCCGAAGCGCCGGGGCTGGCCGACGTGCTCAACCAGAGCATCCCGCTGGCGTGGGCGCTCCAGCCGACGCCGGTGACCAACCTGCACCTGCTGGCCGCCGGCACGCCGACCGACAGTACCGAAGAGCAGATGTCGGCCGACCTGCCGAAGCTGGTGACGCAGTTGCGGCAGTGGTTCGACTGGGTGGTGATCGACGCCGGCGTGTGGGGCGACCTGCCCGGCTCGGACGGCACATGCGAGGCGGCCGACGCGGTGTACCTGGTGACGCGGAGCGGGGACATCGAGCTGCCCGGCTTCGGCGGGCTGCGAACGGAAGTGGCGAACAGCGGCGGGCACGTCCGCGGGTACATCAGCACGCGAC
>JANNVG010000420.1:0-1768 GCA_031414395.1 Fimbriiglobus sp. | reverse complement strand
GGGTGCCAACAGCCTCTGGCACCCGCTCCCTGCCGGTCGCGGTTCCAGTGGCCACCTACTTCTTCGCCCGCACCGCCCGGCAGGCGACCCGACCGGGGTCACAGACCCTGGCGACACGTCACGACTCGGCCGACGGGTCCGGCTGCCGCTTGCTCAGGCGGATCTCGTTCCCGGTCGGGCTGTGGGCCATGTCGTCGAAGAAGCTGCGGATGAGGATCAGCCCGCGGCCGGACGGCTTCTCCCACACGGCCGGGTCGTTCGGGTCGGGCAGCTTGCTCACGTCGAACCCCGGCCCCTGGTCGGTGATCTGGATGAAGAACGACTTCCGCCGCTCGGCCCGCATGACGACCACCACCCGCCGGTCGCAGTACGGCCGCGTCTTCCGGCGGACGGCGATGGCGTCGTGGTACTCGTCCCACCCGCCTTCCTTCAGGTCCGAACTCACGCCCAGGTTGCCGTGGACGATGGCGTTCACCAGGGCCTCGTGAATGCCCACCCCCACCCGCATCCGGTCGGCGTCGTCGAACAGTTCCATCTGCGACAGCAGCAGTTCGGCCTGCGACACCACGTTCGACACCAGGTCCGGGTCGCTCTCCAGGTCGAAGCGGTATTCCACCGCCGCCAGCCGCTGGAGGAACATCACCCGCCGCCGCTGGCTGGCCGCCACGTTCAACAGTTCGCTCACCACGGCCGGCAGTTCGCGGGCGACGATCTGCCGCGGCAGGTAGGCGGCGGCGCCGGCCCGGAGCGCGGCGGCCACCACCTCCTTGTTCACCACGTCGATGACCAGCAGCACGGGCACGGTGGGGAACTGCTGTCGCATCAGGCCGGTCAGCGTGATGCCGTCGGTGCCGGGCACTTCGGCGTCGGCGATGAGCAGGTCGGGCGGGTCGCGCTGGACGACGGCGAGCGCGTCGTCCCCGGAGTGTACGAAGGTGACGGCGTGCTCGTGCCCGGTGATGACCGAGGCGATCTCCGCCTGCCGCTCGGCGGAGCTGTCCGCCACCAGAATCGTCGCCACGCGAGTACCTCCGCCGCCGAGACGTGTGGGGGGATTGTATGCCCGCCCGCCGGGCGGCCACTGCGCCCGCCCACTTGGGATATGATGGGCACAGGAGGATTCCCATGCCGCTCCGCGACCACTTCCGCCCCCCGACCGACCTTCGCATCTCTTGGGAGGAGCTGCACGGCGGTTGGCCGATGACCATCGTTCAGCACCTCCGCACCCTTCTGCCTGCCGGCTACACCGCAGGGCCGAAGGTTCATCACGGCGCGCACGTCGAAGTCGATGTCTCCGCGTACGAGGGTGACGACGTTCCGCGGTTCGGAACTCCAGATGCCGGTGGGGTGGCGACGCTGGCGTGGGCACCGGCCGAACCGAGTTTGGCCGTGGAAACCGAACTGACCGACTTCGACGAGTACGAGGTGCGGGTGTACGACGCCCGGCGGGAGCGGCGGCTGGTGGCGGCCATCGAGATCGTCAGCCCGGCCAACAAGGACCGCCCCGAACACCGCAACACGTTCGTGGCCAAGTGTGCGGCGCTCCTCCGCCAGGGGATCGCGGTGAGCGTCGTGGATCTGGTGACGACCAAGCACTTCAACCTGTACGCGGAACTGCTGGAGTTCATCGGCCACGTCGATCCGACCCTGTCGGCCGACCCGCCGGACATCTCCGCCGCGGCGTGCCGGTTCGTGCGGGTGGCCAAGAAGACCGTCTTTCAGGCGTGGTCGCACACCCTGACGGTCGGCGAGCGGTTGCCGACCCTCC
>JANNVG010000419.1:0-1775 GCA_031414395.1 Fimbriiglobus sp. | reverse complement strand
GGCGGGGGGCCCCCCCCCCCCACGGCTCGCGGCGAAGACCGAACTGGCCCGGCGTCACTTCTTCTCTTCTTTCTTCTCGTCCTTCTTCACCTCCGGCGGCTTCTCGTCCTTCTTCGGCTCCGGCGGCTTCTCGTCCTTCTTCGGCTCCGGCGCCTTCACCTCTTCCGGCGGGCGACCGCCGCCGCCAAAGCCGCCGCGGCCCGGTTGCTCCTTGCGATCCCGCGGCAGCAGGTCGGGCAGGTTGGCGATCCGCAGGGCCGTCACCGCGATCACCTGGGCACCCTGCACCAGGTTCGGCTCCTTCGCGTGGTCGAAGGTGTCCGACTGCGTGTGGTGCGTCAGGTAGTACTCGTCGGCGTCCTGGTCGCAGGCGAAGCCGGGCACGTTCACGCCCCGCGCCTCGAACGACTGGTGGTCGGTGCCGCCGATGGCCCGCAGGGTGAGGCCCTTCCACCCGTCCACCGTCTTGAGCGTCTCCAGTTGCGGGTCGAGCAGTGCCTTCACCGAGTCGCGGCCTTGCAGCCCGAACCCTTTGACGTACCCGGTGCCGGTGTCGTGGACGAGGCAGGCGGACGTCTTCGGCATCTCGTCCTTGTGCTTCTCCACGTACTTCTTCGACCCGTACAGCCCCTGCTCCTCGCCGGTGAACAGGACGAACCGGATGGTCCGCTTCGGCTTGACGCCGGCCTTCGCCAGCGCGGCGAGGGTGCGGGCCACTTCCAGCACCACGCAGCTGCCGGTGCCGTTGTCCGTCGCCCCCGTGCCCAGGTCCCACGAGTCCAGGTGCGCGCCGACCACCACGAACTCGTCCGGCTTCTCGCTGCCGGTGATCTCGCCGACCGTGTTGTACACCGTAATCGGGCCGGGGATGAACTTGTTGCTCACCTCCAACTCCACCTTCGGCTTCGGCCCGTCCTTATCGGTGGCCAGCCGGTAGAGCATGGTGTAGTGCTCGTGCGTGATGAACAGGCTGGGGATGGGGTTCTGCCCGCCACCCCCGCGGCCGTCCCGCGGCCACGAGCCGGTCATCACCAGCAGGCCGTGCGGCTTGGCCGAATCCCGCAGGGTGGCGGCCACGCCTTCCGTTTGCAGGAACTCGCCGAGCGCCTGCTGGTACGCCATCAGTTCGAGTTGGTTCGGCCCGCCCACCGGCCGCGGCGGTTCCGGCTTCGACGGTTCCGGCTTCGGGTCGCCGGGCTTCGGCTCGGGGGCCGGCGGTTGGGCCGGTCGCGGTTGCGGTTGCAGGTAGCCGCCGATGTCCGACAGCGGGCGGACGGGGGACGGCGGGCGGGTGATGACGACGGCGTCCTTCAGCTTGCCCTTGTACTTGGCCAGGTCGTCTTTCGTCTTGGCGTCGATGACCACCACCTCGCCGCTGACCTTCCCCTTCGTGCCCGGCGCCCACGCCGCCGACGCCACCGTCAACTGTTTCTTCGTCGGCTCGGTCAGGGTCATGGTGCAGGTGCCCCGCTCCCACCCGAGCGGGATCTCCCACGGCTCCAGCTTCACGTTGGTCAGGCCGTACTCGGTCATCTTCTTCTCGGCCCACTTGTTCGCCTTCTCCAGGCCGGGCGAGCCGGTCACGCGGGGGCCGATCACGTCGCACAGGTGCTGGAGGTTCTTCATCACCTGGGTGTGGTCTTTCACCTCGGCGATGATTTTCTTGTCCACCTCGACCGGATCGACGGCGGGCGTGCTGTCGGTCGGCTTGCCCTTCTCTACCTTCTCGACGAGGGGGGCGGGGGTGGCGGGTTTCGGCGGCTGAGCGAGCAGCA
>JANNVG010000418.1:0-7837 GCA_031414395.1 Fimbriiglobus sp. | reverse complement strand
GATCGCCGAGACGCACGAGGGGGTGGGGTGAACGCGTGTCTCCCGCAGTGCCGCAGACCCGCAGAGACGCAGAGAAGACAGGAGAGAAACAATTCGAAAACATCACCCGATCTGTTGTCTTCACTGCGTCTCTGCGGCTCTGCGTGAGGTGTCTTTTACAACAGGAACCTGCGGCTCTGCGCGAGATCGTACTACCCACTGGAGCTTGGGATGCACATCAACGAGATTTCCGGGGTGATCGTCGATGCGGCGTTCAAGATTCACTCCACCCTCGGGCCGGGGCTGCTGGAGACCGTGTACGAGGGGGTGTTGGAGAGGGAGTTGATCCGCCGCGGGTTGCGGGTGCGGCGGCAGGTGTCGGTGCCCATCCGGTACGACGGGCTGGTGTTCGACGAGGGGTTCATCGCCGACCTGATCGTCGAGGAGTGCATCGTCGTCGAGTTGAAGTCGGTGGAGCAGTTCCACCCGGTCCACGCCAAACAGGTGCTGACGTACTGCCGGCTGCTCGACTTCCGCCTCGGGCTGCTCATCAACTTCGGCACCGCCCTCCTCAAAGACGGCATCAAACGGATCGCCAACGGGTTGAAAGAATAGCCGAGCAATTCCTCACGCAGAGACGCAGAGAAATCAGCGGTCATTCCTTCTGCCGAATAAAATGTCTCCTGTCTTCTCTGCGTCTCTGCGGCTCTGCGTGAGGTCACTTGCCGACCCCCAAGCAGGCCCACCCCACGACACCCGGCGGGTGTCGGCACTACAATCAGGGAATGGCTTTTCCCCGCCCCGCTCCCGCCCCCCGCCGCGTCGCCGTCCTCGGCTGCACCGGGTCGGTCGGCACCAGCACGCTGAGCGTGGCCGAAGCGCTGCCGGATCGCGTTCACATCGTCGGGCTGGTGTGCCATTCCAAATGCAAGCTGCTGGCCGAGCGGTGCCACCAGTTCAAGCCGCGGGTCGCCGTCGTCACGGATCGCGCCGCGTTTGAATCACTCGACCGCTCGGCGTTTCCCCCCGAAACTGAACTGAAGTACGGCGACGACGCGGTGTGCGAACTGGCCTCCGCCGCGGATGTGGACGTGGTGCTGTCGGCGGTCGTCGGGGCGGCGGGCATCACCGGCACCTGGGCGGCGCTCGAAGCGGGCAAGACGGTCGCGCTGGCGAACAAGGAAACGCTGGTGGTCGGCGGCCCGCTCGTGATGGAGCTGGCCGCGAAGCACCACGCCACTCTTTTGCCCGTCGATTCCGAGCATTCGGCCATCTTCCAGGCGCTGACCGGACACACCGCCGCCGACGTGGAACGGGTGGTGCTGACCGCCAGTGGCGGGCCGTTTCGCGGGCGAACCGCCGCCGAGTTGGAGTCCGTGACCCCCGAACAGGCGCTGAAGCACCCGACGTGGCAGATGGGGCCGAAGATCACCATCGATTCGGCCACGCTGATGAACAAGGCACTGGAAGTGATCGAAGCGCGGTGGCTGTTCGGGTTGCGGGCGAATCAGATTGATGTGATCGTTCACCCCGAATCCGTCGTCCACTCGTTCGTCGAGTTCGCCGACGGCTCGGTACTGGCGCAATGTTCGCCCCCAGACATGCGACTGCCGATTCAATACGCCCTGCTCTACCCGCACCGGGTGTCCGGCCCGGCGAAGCGGCTGAACTGGCGGGAACTCAGCCGGTGGACGTTCGAGCCACCCGACCGCACCACCTTCCCGGCCCTGGATTTGGGCTTCGAGGTGGCCGAGCGCGGGGGCAGCAGCGGGGCGGTGTTGAACGCCGCGAACGAAGCCGCCGTGCTACGCTTCTTGGACCGACAGATAGGATTCCCCGACATCGCCCGCTGCGTGCGGGCGGTCCTGCACGCCCACGACTTCGACCCGACCCCGACATTGACCACGCTGCTCCGCCTCGACGGGTGGGCACGCCAGGAGGTAGCCCGGTGGACGCCACCCCGAACCCCGTGAACCCGCCCGAAACGCCGCCGACCGACCCCGCCCACCTGCCGCCCGAACCGCTCGTGCCCGTGCCGCGGAACGACGTGGGCGCGTGGATGAAGGTGAACGGGTGGAAGCTGGCCGTGATGGTCGGCATCGCCGTGGTGGTGTGTTGGAAATTTTACTGGCAGGACGTGCTGCTCGCGGCCGTCGGGCTGAGCGGCATTATCTTCCTGCACGAGCTGGGGCACTTCCTGGCCGCGAAGTTTTGCAACGTGTACGTCCGCACGTTCAGCATCGGGTTCGGCCCGGCATGGCCGTTCTGCCAGTTCAAGCTGGGCGAGACGAACTACAAGCTGGGCATGATCCCGCTCGGCGGGTATGTGGCGATGGCCGGCGAGAGTACCGGCGAGACCGACCCGGACACCCCCAAGGACGACGTGGACGACGACACCGACCCGCGGAGCTTCAAGAACCGCCCGGTGTGGCAGCGGATGATTATCATCTCCGCCGGCGTCATTATGAACGTCCTCCTGGCGGCGGTCTGCTTCGTCATCGCCTACTCGGCCGGGGTGAAGGAGATGCCGCCGGTGGTGCAGGCGGTCGAGCCGGGCAGTGCGGCGTGGCAGGCCGGCCTGCAACCGGGCACGAAGGTGGAGAAGATCAACGACAACGACAAGCCGTGGTTCGCCGACATCCCGCCGGAGGTGAGCAGTTCGAGCAAGGGCAGCAAGATTCACCTGGAGACCACCCGCGGCGGGCAGGCGAAGACCTACGACATCGAGCCGCAAGTGGCCGAAGGGGCGTACTACCCGACGCTCGGCCTGAACTTCCCGGCCAGCACCCAACTGGCGTACACCAAGCGCGACCCGCTGCCGCCGTACAGCCCGAACACGCCGGCCGACACCGCCAGCCGCAAGTTCGCCACCGACGGCACGCCGGCCGTCCGCCCCGGCGACACGATCACCCTGATGAGCGACCCGGACAGCCCGAACCTGACCCTACTGGCGGACAACTGGAACGGGCTGGACGGCAAGCAGTTCGACTACCGCCGGCGGCTGAGCGCACTGGCCGGCAAAGAGGTCACCATCGAACTCGACCGGCTGGGCAAGGATGGGCACGTGTCCGTCACGATCCCGGCGGCGTTCCGCCACGACACCGGCCTGCGGATGAAGATGGGGCAGATCGCGGCCGTGCGGGCGGGCAGCTCGGCGGAGGCGGCCGGCTTCAACCTGCAAAAGATGGACGGCGAGAAGGTGCTGAGCGACGGCGACGTGATCACGAAGGTGACGGCCGGCGGGGTGACGCTGTTCGACAAGGACAGCAAAGAGGCGAACAACCCGCTGCGGCTGCCGTTCGCGCTGAACCAGTGGGCCGACCGCACGCCCGGCGCGAAAACCGTGAGCGTGACCGTGCGGAAAGTGGACGGCAGCGAGAAATCCGAGGCGCTCGCCTGGGACGAGGCGTACCGCGAGGACGGGTTCAACATGGGCAGCCCGAACACCCCGTTGCCGCTCGGCGGGCTGGGGCTGGCCTTCCGCGTGAGCAACGAGATCGCCGCCATCGTGCCCGACAGCCCCGCCGCGAAGACGCCCCTGCAACCGGGCGACGTGATGACCGACGTGCAGATCAACACGTCCGTGTTCAAGCTGAAGGACGGGCAGGTGGTGCCCGACCCGAAGGCGGGCAGTTGGGACAAGGTGAAGGGGCACCACTGGGCGTTCGTCGATTACAAGCTGCAAATCCAGCCGCCGCACGCGATGGAGTTCAAGGCCGACCGCAACGGCGTGCCGGTGGAAGGGAGCATCGCCGCCACCCCGGACGCCACCTGGGGCGTGCCGTGGACCGGGCTGGAATTCATGCTGCAAAAGGACACGCAGCAGGCGCACGGGCTGTTCGACGCCCTCGGGCTGGGCGGACGGCGGACGGTGCGGAGCATCAAGACGAACTACCAGGGGCTGTACGGCATGGCCGTCGGGCGGATCTCGCCGTTCACCATGAGCGGGCCGATCACACTTGCCACCCTGAGCTACAAGCTGGCCGGCGAAGACCTGCCCACGCTGATTCTGTTCTTCGGGCTGATCAGCATCAGTCTGGCGGTGGTGAACTTCCTGCCCATCCCGGTGCTCGACGGCGGGCACATGATGTTCCTGCTGTACGAAGCGATCTTCCGCAGGCCGCCGCCCAACTTCGTCCACTTCTGGCTGACCATGATCGGGCTGGTGGCGGTGCTGTGCCTGATGGTGTTCACCATCGGCCTGGACATCTGGAAGTTCTTCTTCGCGGGGTGAACGGAGTCTGGGAGGGCGGGCGAGACGGGCGCAGCCCGGCGACCCCCGCCACGGGTGAGTTCGCGGCGGGGGTCGCCGACCAAGCGTCGGCTCGCCCGCCCTACCAGGAACGGTTGGGGTGTCGCCATGTAGGGCGGGTCGAGCGGGAACCGCAATCCGGTTCGCAGTATCTGAGGGTGTTCAACCCCACGCACGGCCGCGACGCCCCGCCCGGTGGGAACGCGGCGGGGCGTCGCGGCCGGCGGTCTGATGGCGTCCGGTCCCCCGCGGTTCGTTCGCCTTCCCGCGTCCCCCGGCCGCTCGACCCGCCCTACCAGAGGCTCCGTGAGGAGCCGGGGGTTTGGAGCAACCCGGCTCCTCACGGAGCACGGCTCGCCAAGTTCCCCGAACGTCGTCCCGCCTTCTCCCTCGCATTCGCCACTTCCCTCAACTCCCCTCCGTCGCCGTGCCGATGGAGATGAAGCAGACCACCCGCGGGCCGAAGGAGTCGGCCCACGTCTTCAGGAGGCTACGGATGGCGACCTCACGTTTCACCAAAAAGTTGTGGGCGGTGGCGGTGGCGGTGGCGGCGGTTGGGCTGAGCGGGGCGGTCGTGGCCCAGGCACCCAAGGCGGAAACGGTCCTCGCCCGCCTGCCGGCCGTCGCCGGGGTGAACGTCGCCACCCCCACCCCCGCCGACGCCGCCGCGTGCAAAGTGGAAGTGCGGCAGTGGGAGGCGGGCAAAGACGGCGTGAAGCCGAAGGGCGTGATCGTGACGGACGCCGCCGGCCGCAAGCTGCGGCAGTTCATCGACACCACCGGCGGGGACAAGTTCAACATCCTGTCGTACTACGTGGACGGCGTGGAAGCGTTCCGCGAGGTGGACACGAACGGCAACGGCAAGGCGGACTCGTTCCGCTGGCTGGGCGTGAACGGCGGCAAGCAGGGGGCGGACGCGAACGAGGACGGCGTGATCGACGAGTGGAAGAGCATCTCGGCCGAAGAGGTGTGCCACGAGGTGTTCGCGGCGGTGGCGGCGAAAGACGCGGCCCGGCTGCGGGCGGTGCTCGCCAGCGAGAAAGAGGTGAAGGCGCTGGGGTTGCCGGCGGCGGAGGAAGGCCGGTTGCTGAAGAAGTTGGCCGCGGCCGAGGGCAAGCTGGCGAAGGTGGCCGCCGACCTGAAGCCGACCGCGAAGGCGAAGCTGGTTCACGTCGAAATGGACGTGCCGCACACCACCCCGCGGGACGCGCTCGGCACGGCCGACGACCTGGTGAAGCACCGCAACATCGGCCTGCTGGTGGACGCCACCGGCGACGGCAAGGACATGAAGTACATGAGTATCGGCGAGATGGTGCAGGTCGGGCGGGTGTGGAAGCTGGTGGACGGGCCGAGCGCCGGGCTGACCGGCGGGGGCGACGAGATCGCCGACGGCAGCGGGGTGACGGACATCCCCGACGAAATCAAGGACGCCGTCGCCCGCCTGGGCAAGGTGCCCCCGCCGAAGGACGGGACGGACATGGCGCGGTATCACCTGGCGCGGGCGGTGGTGCTGGAGGAGTGCGTGGCCGGCACCAAAGGGGTGGTGCAGCAGCCGTGGCTGAAGCAGATGGTGGACGCCTACACGGCCGGAGTCGAGGCGACCCCGGACAACGCCGCGGCGGTCAAGCGGCTGAAGGACTGGAACGACACCATCCAGAAGGGCGGGGCGGACGACATGAGGGCGTACACGGCCTTCCGCTTCGGCGGGGTCGAGTACGCGGTGAGGCTGAAGGAGGCGGGCACCGACCCGGCCAAGATGCAGGCCGCCCAGGGGGTGCGGAGGGACAGCCTGGAGGCGTTCGTGAAGGCGCACCCGGCGTCGGCCGACGCGCCGGAGGCGATCATGCAACTGGCCATCGCCGCCGAGTTCGACCCGAAGGGGGAGAAGGTGGCCACCGGCTGGTACGAGCGGGTGATCAAGGAGTTCGCCGGCCACCCGCACGCGGCCAAGGCGAAGGGGGCGATCAAGCGGCTGGGGTGCGAGGGGCAGCCGTTCGAGCTGAGCGGGGCGACGCTCGACGGGCAGGCGTTCACCGAAAAGTCGCTGGCCGGCAAGCCCGCCGTGGTGCTGTGGTGGGCCAGTTGGGGCACCAGCTCGGCCGACGAGCTGAAGAACCTGGCCGCGCTGGAGAAGGTGTTCGCTTCCAAGGGGCTGACGGTGGTGACGGTGATCCTGGACGACGAGAACACCAGAGCCACCGCCGCCGGGCTGGTGAAGGCGGCCGGGGTGGGCGGCGTCCACCTGTTCGCCGCCGGCGGGCTGGACCGCTCCCCGCTGGCCGCCGCCTACGGCATCCACGGCATCCCGCACGTGTTCCTGATCGGCAAGGACGGCAAGGTGTTCGACCGCGCCGCCTCCTACGGCTCGGGCCTGAAAGACGAAGTGGAGAAGTTGCTCAAGTGAGGGCGGGTGCGATGAGCCGCCGGGGGGTGTTGGTGTCCCGAACGGGCGACCGACACCCCCGGCGAGTCGAGCGGCGCGGCACCGTCACTTGGCCTTCACCGGGGTGGTCGCGGCGGCCGCCTTCTCACTCTCCTTCGCCTTGTGCTCCCTCAGCCGCCGATACCACGGCGAGTTCCAGGCGTAGTAGATCGCCATGCCGATGATCACCGGGAACAGGATCACCGGCCACAGGTCCGGGGCGGACGACAGCACGAACAGCAGCAGCCCCAGGCCGAGCAGGAAGCCGGCCATCCGCAGGCCCCAGGTGACGGCCTCGCGGAGGATCAAGTCCCAGCGGTCGTGGCGGGTGGCGCTATACACCAGGCTGACGGCCACGAGTAGCACGGGCAAATGCATGGCGACGGTCCACCAGCCGCCGGAGGCGAACAGCGGGGTCATTTCGCACCCCCGGCGGTGGTCGGCTTCTTGGGCGTGCCGTCGGCGTTCATGTCGTCTCGCACCAGCGGGCCGGCCAGGGCGTCGTAAATGACCAGAATGTTCAGCACCCCGGCGATCACCGTCAGCACCCAGCCCAGGTCCCAGGTGGTGTCGGTGCTGCGTTGCAGGTCGTTCAGCTTGCTCTCGGAGGGCGCCTGCATGTAGTGCCCGAGTACCGCGTGCGGCTTCCCCTCCCAGTCGGCGTCTTTGGCCGGGTCGCCGGGCAGCTCCTCGGTGTGCCCGTACTGGAAGAGCGCCGGCCACGCCGCCGCCCCGATCCAGAACTGCGCCAGGAACTCCTTGCGGTACGACACGTCTTTCGGCAGGCCTTTCAGTTCGGAGTTCAGCAGCGGCAGCGTCACCCGCGGCAGCCGGTCCGTCTTCGCCAGCCACACGTTCTTGAACTGCCCCAGCCACATGCCGTAGAAGAACAGCCCGTACAGGCAGACGAAGTACAGCACCCCTTTACCGATACGGCCCTGCTTCACCTGCCCCAGGCCGGGGATCAGGTAGGTGAGGAACGCGGCCAGGAAGTCGTACTTCCGCGGGGGGGATGTCATTTCCGGACGTGGCTCGGGGGGTGGGTGTGCTCTGCTCGCTCCGCGAGCGGAATCGGAATCCGCTCCCGGAGCGAGCAGATCAAGATTACCGCAATACCCAGATTGTAGACGCCCGCCCAACCGCGGCCAGGACACCCACCCCAGCCCGCGGGCCGCCCACACGCC
>JANNVG010000417.1:0-4168 GCA_031414395.1 Fimbriiglobus sp. | reverse complement strand
TCCGACCTCCCCCGCAAGGGGGGAGGTGGGGTGTTTGCGTTCCCCTCCGAGTCCCTGTCACGACGAGGCCCACAACCCCACCTCCCCCCGTGCGGGGGAGGTCGCCGGAGTTCGCGGAGCGAACCCGGCGGGTGGGGGGTACTGCCGACATCCGGAGGCACCCGCCGCGGTTCGGCGGTCCCCCTCCTCGTCACCCCGTTCCGTATACCAACCGGCACGCCACGCCGGAGTCGTTTCATGCCCCGCACGCTGCCCGCGGTCGCACTTCTGTTGCTCGCGCCGCTCGCCTTCGCACAGGATGCGATCCCGCCAGTTCAGACCACCGCCGAAGCCAGCAAGTTCGCCAAGACGACCACGTCGGCGGAGGTGGTGACGTTCTGCGAGCTGTTGGCCAAGCAGAACCCCAAAGCCAAGCACAGCACGTTCGGCACCAGTGGCGAAGGCCGACCGCTGCCGCTACTGGTGGTGTCCGACCCGCCGGTGAGCACGCCCGAAGAGGCGGAGAAGGCGGGCAAGTTGGTGGTTATCATCACGGCCAACATTCACGCCGGCGAGGTGGACGGCAAGGAGGCGGTGCTCGCCCTGGCCCGAGATCTGGTGAATGAGAAGGAGTCGGCCATCCTCAAGAAGTGCGTGCTCGTCATCGCCCCGAACTTCAACCCGGACGGGAACGACAAGTTCGGCGAGTGGCGGAAGACGCAAAACGGGCCGACGCAAGTGGGCACGCGGGCGAACGCCGGCGGGTTCGACCTGAACCGCGACTTCGTGAAGCTGGAAACGCCGGAGGTGCGGGCGGTGGTGGGCTTGCTGAACACGTGGAAGCCGGTGATGGTGATCGACTGCCACACCACCAACGGCAGCTACCACCGCTACCAGATCACCTACGACGGCCCGCGGATGCCGGCGTGCGACCCGAAGTTGATCGCCTTCGCCCAGACCAAGCTGTTCCCCGCCACCGAAGAGAAGGTGAAGAAGGCCACCGGGTTCGACACGTTCACCTACGGCGACTTCGACAAGACACATGAGCAGTGGCTGACCTACGGCACCGGCCCGCGGTACGGCACGCAGCTCTATTCCCTCCGCGGCAGTCTCGGCATCCTGAGCGAGAGCTACACGTATTCGAGCTTCGAGGACCGCGTGAGGGCGAGCTACGCCTTCGTCAAAGCCAACTGCGAGTACGTGGCCGAGAACACCGACGCGGTGAAGGCGCTGGTCGCCGAGGCGAAGAAACCCAGGGGCAAGGTGGCGTTGCGGACGAAGACCGTGGCCCGCGAGAAACCGCTGACCGTCTTCGGGTACGTCGAGGAGCAGAAGGACGGCAAGACCGTTCGCACCGACAAGCCGAAGGACTACACCTGCCGCGTCATTGACAAGCTGGAAGCCACGCTCGAAGTGGACGTGCCCGCGGCGTACCTGATCCCGGCCGAGTACGCGGAGGTGGCGAACACCCTGCGACGGCACGGGGTGAAAGTGGACGAAGTGCGGGAGCAGATCGAGTTGAAGGCGGAGACGTACACCGTGAGCGGCACCACCCTGGCCGAGCGGGAGTTTCAGAAGCACAAGGCCCGCACCGTCGAAGCGACCGCGGCGAAGGGCACCGTGAAGGCCGAGCCGGGCATGTTCCTCGTGTCCATGAAGCAAGACCTCGGCCAACTGGCGGCGTACCTGCTGGAACCAATGGCCGAGGACGGGCTGACGACGTGGAACTTCTTCGACGCCGGCATCGTGGCCGGCAAGGCGTTCCCGGTGCGGCGGATCACCGACGACAAGCCGGTGTTCACCGGCGAGCCGAAGCCGTTGCCCGAGACCGTGACGGCGAAGAAGCCGTTCACCCTGGACATGCTCGGCGGCGGTCGCGGGGCGGTGAGCTTCGCCGGTCAGCCGATGGGCGCGATCACCTGGCTGGACGACGGCACGCACTGGCTGCAAGTGAAGGAACGCAAGCTGTGGAAGGTGAACGCTCGCACCGGCGACGCCGTGCTCTTCGTAGACGTGGCGAACCTGCGGAAGTCGCTGGAAGCCACCGACAAGCAACTGCCGCGGGAGCAGACACAGGGGCTGAACTCGCCGAACTACACGTTCAACCCGAGTCGGTCGGCGGTGCTGTTGACCGCGTCCGAGGCGGTGTACGTGGTGTTCCGCGACGGTTCGCCGGCGAAGAAGGTGGCCATCGGCAAGGGGGCCGAGCGGCCGACCTTCTCGCCCGACGGCACGAAGCTGGCGTGGACCCGAGCCGGCAACATGTTCGTCGCCGACGTGGCCAGCGGGAAGGTGAGCCAACTGACCACCGACGGCGGCAAGAACGAGATCCTGAACGGGCGGGCCGACTGGGTGTACGAGGAGGAGATCTTCAACCGCAACGGGCAAGCCTTCTGGTGGAGTCCTGATTCCAAAGCCATCGCCTTCCTGCGGTTCGACGATTCCAAAGTGCCGAAGTTCACGCTCACCTCCGCCGACGGCAAGCCGGAGAGCGTCAACTACCCGAAGGCGGGCCAGCCGAACCCGACGGCGAAGGTCGGCGTGGTGTCGGCGAGCGGGGAGAAATCGGAGCCGCAGTTCCTGGACTTGGGCGAGTACAAGCCGGACGACACGCTGTTCGCACGGGTCGGCTGGTTCCCCGGCAACAAGGTGTTCGCGTACGTGCAGAACCGCACGCAGACGTGGCTCGACGTGGTGACGTGGGCCACCCCCGCCGCCAAGCCGACCAAGCTGTTCCGCGAGACGACGAAGGCGTGGGTCGAAGACCTGGGCGAGCCGAAGTTTTTGAAGGACGGGTCGTTCCTCATCCTGAGCGAGCGGACCGGGTGGAAGCACCTGTACCACTACACCGCCGACGGGCAGGGGCACGTGCCGATCACCGACGGCAAGTGGGAGGTGAAGGGCATCGAGCGAGTGGATGAGGCGAGCGGCGACGTGTACATCACCGGCACGAAGGTGAGCCACACGGGGAACCACCTGCTGCTCGCCAACCTGAACGGTCAGGAGGTGGAAGTTCTTTCACCCAAGAACACCACGCACCGCATCGAACTGGCCCCGACGGGCACGCTGTATGTGGACCGCGAGGGCGACGACTTCACGCCCACCCGCACCACCTTGCGGGAGCTGCGGGCGAAGCTGGTGCGGGTGCTCGACTCCAACCCGGCCTACGAGCGGGAGAAGTACGCCTTCGGCAAGTACGAGCGCAAGCAGATCAAGCTGGCCGACGGCTTCGAGTTGGAAGCGGCCATCACTTACCCGCCCGACTTCCACCCGCTCAACCGCTACCCCATTTGGATTCTGACCTACGCCGGCCCGCACGCGCCGACGGTGCGAGACGGGTTCGGCACCGGGCGGGTGTTCGAGAACGTGTTGGCGGCGGCCGGTGTGGTGGTGCTGCGGGTCGATCCGCGCTCGGCGAGCGGGAAGGGGGCGGAATCGGCGTGGACGTGCTACAAGCAGATGGGCGTGCAGGAGCTGAAAGACCTGGAAGGGGCGGTCGACTGGATCGGCAAGAACCCGTGGGCGGACACGAGTCGCGTGGGCCTGAGCGGGCACAGCTACGGCGGGTTCATGGCCGGGTACGCGCTGACGCACAGCAAGAAGTTCTCGGCCGGCATCGCCGGCGCGCCCGTCACCGACTGGCACTACTACGACTCGATCTACACCGAGCGGTACATGGGCCTGCCGAGCGAGAACAAGGACGGCTACGAGAAGACGAGCGTGGTGAAGGCGGCCAAGAACCTGCACGGCAAGCTGCTGATTTGCCACGGGCTGATCGACGACAACGTCCACCCGCAGAACAGCCTGCAACTGGTGGCCGCGCTGCAAGCGGCCGGCAAAGATTTTGAAGTGATGGTGTACCCCGGCTCGCGGCACGGCATCATCCCGCCGCACTACCCGCGGTTGCAGGCGAAGTTCGCCCTGCGGGCGCTCGGCGTGGAGAAGTGAAATCAGCACGCGGAAAGCTAAAGGACTGAAGCAGACTAACCACAGAGGCACAGAGACACAGAGGAAGGCAGGAGAGGAGAGTCGATTTCTTCACCCTCCCTCCCAGGGCTTACGCACTATGAACGGCTGACGGTGTAGGGGTTTGCGGCTATCACAGGGGTTCCCGCGAGGACCGCCCGATGCCGCTGCCGATCACCGCCGTGTTCGCCGACCTGCCCGACCCACGGCGGGAGACGGCCAA
>JANNVG010000416.1:0-4683 GCA_031414395.1 Fimbriiglobus sp. | reverse complement strand
GCTTCTGTTCGAGGATCATCTTCACCGCCTGGAGCTTGAACTCCGGCGTGTAGGACTTGCGTTCACGGGCCATCGGTGGGTCTCCTCGTGCTTCAAGAGTACACCACTTTCCCGCTGTCTACGATTCGTGGGGAACTCCATTGTGCGAGTGAGGCCGAAGGTTTTTCAATCGCTTAAACCGCGGCGCGCCCACGTTCGCAACTAGCGGCTGGGCCTACTTCACGTTGTCCCCGCTGAATTCGGGATGCCGACTTCGTTCAGGATACAACCCGCGGCGTCAGCACCAGAAAGGAATGCCCCCTCGACCCGCCCGCCCGAAATCCAGTCGCCGCACACCGCCAGCCCGCTCTCGGCGTCGAAAAGCACCCCTCGCCCCGCGGGATCGGCACCCGCACTGTACCTCCAGCGGTGTGCGGTTTGGTGAGCCGCTTTCGGGAGGACACGCCCGACGGCCGATTCAAACGCCATGAGCAACTCGGGGCCGACCTCGTCCGCTGACTCTTCCAGGTGTACCGCGGACCACTCCGGGCTCGCGTGCAACACCCAACAGTCGGGGCCGCGCGGACGACCGGGCTTGGAACTGTTCCGGGCGACCCACGACAGAGGCGAATCGTAGACGAACGCCCCGTCCCAAGGCACGTCCAGCCGGTCCGCGAACGCCGTGAGCACCGTCCAGCATGGGGTCATCGGGACGCCCATGGCCTCGACCGCGAACGGGTGAGGCGCGAGCAGCACCGCCGCCTGAGGAGCGGGGAGGGCGAGGATCAGGAAGTCGAACGGACCGTATCCGCCTCCCGACACATCGACCAACTGCCACCCTGCGTGGGTGAACGATGAACTAGCGATCGACACGTCCCGCTGCACCGCAAGGTCCGCGGCCATGTGAGCGGCAAACGCGGACATTCCCGGAACCCCGACGTACCTCGATTGCGGGGGCGTGTCGCTGGCGGCACAGCCCTGCAGTTTCACGACCTGACCGCCCCACTCGGCAACGACCCCCCGGTCCAGGCATCCTGCGACAAAGCGTGTGAAGTGTGAGTTTCGCGCGGTGAAGTACTGCGCTCCATGGTCGAACGCCAGGTCCGGATCGACGCGGCGCGTGGCGGTCCGCCCGCCGGGGCCGCGACCCTTATCGAACACGGTCACGGCGAGACCGTGGTCGGTCAGGTTGCGGGCGCACGCTAGCCCGGCGATCCCGGCGCCCACCACGGCCACCCGCCGTAACGGGTCGTGCGACCGCCGCGTGGTGCTTGACGAGTGGCGTTCCGAGGTGATTCTGGAGTCAAGTTCCTTGGCCTTGGCGTCCGCATCCGGCGGCCGGTCACCAGCCGGCTGAACAGGCTCATGAAGTTGGCGTGGCATCTCGTTCCGCGTGGGGTTGGTCTTTGATCCATCCATAGCAGGCGTGACGGTCGGATGCGGTGTGCCGAGAGGCGTGAGCGACAGCGGACAATGTCGAGCGGATGAAGCAAACGAAGTCTCTAAACCGCAAGTTTGACCCACAAATAACAGCCAAAAAATATCTCGCGACGGATTGGTCGGCGGCCTGGAAACGCTCCCTATGAATGTGGAGGCGGCGAACGGATGCTCGGGCCAGCGGGAGTGGTTCCCGCGGCCGATAGCCTCCGGAGGTCGTCAATCTTAGAGAGGTATTTCCCGTGGCTGACATCGTTGACACCGCAGTCGCGGCCGGCTCGTTCAAGACCCTGGTCAAGGCCGTGCAGGCGGCCGGGCTGGTGGACACGTTGAAGGGGCCAGGCCCGTTCACAGTGTTCGCCCCGACTGATGAGGCGTTCGCCAAACTGCCGGCGGGCACCTTAGACGCCGTGCTGGCGGACAAGGCCAAACTGACCGCCATCCTCACCTACCACGTCGTGGCCGGGAAGGTGCTGGCGAAGGACGTGGTCGGGCTGAACGGCAAGACGGCCAAGACCGCGCAGGGCGGCGAACTGGCGATCGACACCACCGCCGGCGTGAAGGTCGGCGGGGCGAACGTGATCAGGGCGGACATCGAAACGACGAACGGCGTCATCCACGTGATCGACACCGTACTCATACCGGCCTGACCCCGACCCCTGCGGGGTGCGGACGCCGCCCGGCCATCACCCGTGAACTTCTCCCGGGGCCGGTCGTCTCTCACCCCCTTTCACTCAGGAGTGACCGATGACCGCTTTCGCCTCTCTCCCGCAGTTAACGACGTTCCAGTTCAACGTCGTCGACAACATGTTCTCGTTCACCGTCGCGGCGATGGGCGCGGCGGCGATATTCTTCTTCTCCGCCCGGCCGCTGATCGCCAGGAAGTACTTCCCGGCGATGATGGTGTCCGGAATTGTGGTGGCCATCGCCTGCTACCACTACTTCATGATCCGCCTGAGCTGGGGGTCGGCCTACTCCCTCGGCGACTTCACGCCGGGTGTACCCGAGGACGGGAAGGGATTCATCCCGACCGGCAAGGGGTTCAACGACTTCTACCGATACGCCGACTGGATCCTGACCGTGCCGCTGCTGATGGTCGAACTGATCGCCGTGATGAGCCTGGCGAAGGCAGTTGCCCGCCCGCTGCTCGTCAAGCTGGTGGTCGCCGCCGCCCTGATGATCGGCCTCGGCTACCCCGGTGAGGTGTCCCAGGACTGGAGCACCGTGGTGCTGTGGGGCGTTCTGAGCACCATCCCGTTCCTGTACATCCTGTACGTCTTGTGGGTGGAGCTGGGAAAGGCGCTCGCCACCCAGCCCGCGGAGGGGCGGTCGCTGCTGTCGATCGCCCGAGTCGTGATCGTCGTCACCTGGATGTTCTACCCGATCGCGTACGCCATCCGTTGCGACTCGTTGCCCGGCGCGTTCCCTCACAACATAGAGGGGGTCGGCGGCACCGGGGTGGTCGGCACGCAAATTGGGTACGCCATCGCGGACATCACCGCCAAAGCCGGGTTCGGGCTGCTCATCTTCTTCATCGCCCGCGCGAAGACTGCATTGCTGACCGAGGAAGAGCGTGGCGAGCAACTGAAGCTCGCGGGGGCCACTGCCTGACACCGACCGGGGGGATCCGCTGTGGCCGCGCAAGCCGTCGCCCTGGCCGTCCTGGTGGCGGTAGTCGGGATGCCCCACGGGGGTCTCGACCACCGGTTCGGGCAAGCACTGTTCCGCCCGGCCGCCGGGCGGTGGTGGCCGGTGGTGTTCGCGGCCGGGTATCTCGCCGTCATGACGGTGATGCTCGTCGGCTGGTGGTTCCTTCCGCTCGTCACCGTTTGCGGGTTCGTTACGCTCTCGGCCGTCCACTTTGGGACGACCGAGGCTGAACCCGGCTCGCCCGGCGGGCTGGCACGCACCGCCCTCCAGGGGGGCATGGTGGTCTGGGTGCCGTCACTGTTTCAGCCCGCCGAATTCACCCGGCTGCTGTCCTGGGTTGTTCCCCAGGGCCAGTGGCCGGAAGACATACTGTTCCACACGCCGGTCCGCGTCGGGCTCAGCGTGCTGCTGGTGGTGGTGATCGGGCTGGCGGCCGCGTCGTCCCGGAGAACTGGGCTGCGGGTGTTGGTGTTCGCGGCCCTTTTCGCGGTCGCGCCGCCTCTCGTGAGCTTCACGGCCTATTTCTGCGGCTGGCACTCGACGACCGAGTTCCTGCGACTGGCACGACAGGCCGAGCCTGCGGATCCGAGACGTGGGCTGCTGCGGGTGGTTCGCGAAGCGGCCCCGCTCGCCGGCCTCGCGGTGCTGTTCGTCATCATGGGGTGGTGGGTCTGGGCGTCGCACTTGCCGCTCACCTCTGGCCTCGTCCAGACGGTGTTCGTCGGGCTGAGCGTGGTGGCGGTGCCCCACATGCTGCTGCACTGGATGTCGGAGAGGCGTGGCTTGAACCCTTTTGCCGAGGCCCAAGGGTGACCACTTACGACTACCTGCTCGTCGGCGGCGGGCTCCAAAACGGGCTGCTCGCGCTCGCCCTCAGGAAGCGACAGCCCCGCGCCCGCGTCGCACTGGTCGAGGCGAGCGAAAGGCTGGGCGGCAACCACACGTGGTCGTTCCACTCGGCCGATGTGCCGACGACGGCCGCGGCACTGATTGACCCGCTTGTGGTCGTGAACTGGCCGGGGTACGAGGTACGGTTCCCCGGACTCGCCCGCACCGTGCCGACGGCGTACTCGACCGTCACAGCCGACCGCTTCGACTCGGTCGTTCGTCGCACCGCTGCTGCCGGCGGCTGGGACGTGCGGCTGGGTGCTCGGGCGGTGAGCGTGACCGCCGACCGGGTGACGCTCGACTCCGGCGAGGAAATCGCCGGGCGGTGTGTGATCGACGCCCGCGGCCCGCGGACGACCACCGCCGGGTGCGGGTACCAGAAGTTCCTCGGCCTGGAAGTCGAGACTGACGCGCCTTGGCCAGACCGCCTGCCAGTGGTGATGGACGCCTCTGTACCGCAAGATGACGGGTTCCACTTCGTTTACACGCTGCCGCTCACGCCGACCCGCGTCTTGGTTGAGGACACGTACTTCTCCGACAGGCCGGAACTCGACCCCGCTCACGCGAAGCTCCAGGTCGAGAACTACCTCGGCAAGAGGGTCAGTGGCTGGCGGGTCATCCGTGAAGAGTCCGGTGTGCTACCGATGCCGTGGCAGCCGAGCCTGCCCCCGCCGGCCGGCGGCCCGCTCGTCGGCGGGTACGCCGGCGGCTGGTTCCACCCGGCGACCG
>JANNVG010000415.1:0-8646 GCA_031414395.1 Fimbriiglobus sp. | reverse complement strand
GTGCCGGATGGCGTTTTCAACCCCGGCCGGCTGGTGTAGGCTACTGACCGTCCGGTGGGCGATGCCCGAGGCTGTTAGCCCGAAGCACGAGCGAGGGGCCAGCGACCGGCTCGAAATGGTCGCTGGCCCCTCGCTCGCGCTTCGGGCTAACAAGTGGTCGGACTGGCATCGCCCACCGGACGTTCAGTACTGTCCATCATGCCGCTTCCACCGATTCAGGTCCGTTGAATGCACCTGCCACAGTCAACCGCCCCCGGCCCAAACGTGAGTGAAGTGCGGTCGCACATCGAACCCGGCCACCGCGTGCGGCTGCTGTCGGGCGTGCTGTCGTACCTGATTCCCACGCTCCTCTGGGCGGGCACGCTGGTCGGCGTGATCCTGCTGCCGTGGTGGGCGAAGGTCCCGCTCGGGCTGATCGGCGGCATCCTCATTGGCGTCATGTTCATCGTCGGGCACGACGCCGGCCACGGCATCCTCACGCCGTACCGCTGGCTGAACCGGCTGCTCGGCCGGCTCTGCCTGCTGCCCTCGCTGCACCCGTACACGGCGTGGGTTCACAACCACAACGGCCTGCACCACGCCTTCACCAACTGGAAGGAGCGCGACCCCGGCTTCCCCCCGCTGAGCGTGGACGAGTACCAGAAGCTGTCGGCGTTCGACCGCTGGCTGTACCGCCGCAAGCGGACGTGGTACGGCCTCGGCCTGCTCTACTTCCTCGACATGTGGGTGAAGTGGGAGATGTTTCCCACCCGCGAGCGGGCACCCCGCAACCCGAAGGCGTACTTCTGGGACCGCCTGCTGGTGAGCGGGTTCGCCGTGGCTTGGGTGGGCGGGCTGGTACTGGCCGGGCGGGGCGACTGGCTGGAAACGCTGCTGCTGGTGCTGTGCGGGTTTGTCATTCCGCAGGTGATGTGGAACTGGCTGATCGGCTTCATCATCCTGCAACAGCACACGCACCCGCGGGTGGCGTGGTACTCGTCGGAGGTGGACGGCGGCGGGCCGACCTACTTCCAGATGCAGGTGCGGGCCACCCCGCACGTCACCTTCCCGTTCCCGTTCCGGTGGATCATGCGGCACGTGATGGAGCACACCGCCCACCACGCCGACCCCGGCGTGCCGCTGTATCACCTGCCGGACGCGCAGAAGGCGGTGGAGAAGAAGTACCGCGCCGACATCATCCGCGTGCTGTGGGGGCCGCGGGAGTTCCTGCACACCATGCGGACGTGCAAGGTGTACGACTACGCCGCCCACCGCTGGTGCGACTTCGACGGCAAGCCGCTGACGCCTCGTTTGCTAGAGGATTTGGAGGCGGAGGCGGAACCGGCCGCAGCAGGCACGGGCACGAATTCCGCGTCGTGCAGTATTCCCGTGCAGTAAACCGGGGTAGAATGCTGGCATCCACCCGGAGGCCTGCCATGCCCCGCCCCGCATCGATCTGGTACCGCAAGCAGACTGGCTGGTGGTGCGTCACCCACCGGGGCAAGATCACCAAACTGTCCCAGGACAAGAAGGAAGCAAAGCGGCTGTTCCACGAACTCATGGCCAAGAAGCCGGACGAGCCCGTGACGGCGTTCGGGCCGACCTTCCGCAAACTGGCCGACGAGTACCTGGTCCACACCCAAAGCCTCAAGAAGCAGGAAGTGTTCGCGTACCAAGTCGGGGTGATCCAGAGCTTCTGCGACCACGTGAAACGCGCCCGCGCGTGCGAACTGAAGGGGCACATGGTGCTGGCCTGGCTGAGCACCAAGAAGACGTGGGGTTCCTCCACACGCGCTCTCGCGACGAAGACGCTCAAGGCCGTGTGCAACTGGGGGGTGCGGCAGGGCTACCTGGAAGACCACCCGCTCAAAAAGCTGCCGGGCGGGCAGTCTGTCCGCCGCGACCAAGTGCTCACCCCGGATGAGCGGCGACGCATCCGCGAGGTCGTTAGCCCTGCGTTCGCCGACTTCCTCCGGGTTGTTGAGCTGACCGGGGCGCGGCCGTTCAGCGAGGTCGCCGTCCTGGAGGCGCGACACATCGACTTCACGAGCGGCACGGCCACGCTGGCCGAGCACAAGACGGCCAAGAAAACCGGTCGCCCCCGGACGCTCTTTTTCACCGACGAGTCGCTCGCCGTCCTGCGGCGGTTGGCCTCGGAACACCCGGTCGGGGTCCTGTTCCGCAACCGGGATGGTACGGCGTGGAACCGGGTGAGCGCCAAAAGGTGGTTCGAGAAGGTCGAAAAGCGGGCAGGTATCAAGGCGTCCAGTTATGTCTTGAGGCACACGCGCATCACCGAGGCGATCATCAACGGCGTGCCCGTGGAGGTGGTGGCCGAGCTGGTGGGGAACACGCCGCAGATCATTCACAAGCACTACGCCCACGTGGGCAAAGACAAAGCCGCCCTCCTCGCGGCGGCGAAGAAGGCGGCGGGGTGATTACTTCAGGAACTTCAAGCCTGCCTCGTCCAGCTTCATCTCCTCGACTTTGCACGTAGCGAGGAAGCCGTCCAAGTCCTCTTCTTCAATGAGCCACTTCCCCCGCCCCCGGACGCCCACCCGGTAGGCGGGGATTTTCCGTTTCTGGAGCAGTGCGTAAACCAAGCTCAGCGACACGCACATGCGCTGGGCGGCCTCTTTCGGAGTGAGTCGCATGGCTACTTCCAATCCAGTCCGGCCGCCGTCAGGAAAACTGGCGTACACCTCCTTGGCCGTTCCTTTCAGCAGTTCGTCCTGGGTGCTTGCCGTCCGCCGGTTCACACCCCCAGTCGAGAGCCCGCTGAGCGGCGTCGCGCAACGCCATCAGCCGGTCGGGGGGAGGGGATGGTCGGGGGGGCATGGTGTGGTCTACGTGCGGAAATGCATCCGTGCCGGGCTGCTCCTCAGTTCACGCTCGGATTCTGGATGCGCGGCCGCCGCTTGAGGAGCTTGCGGCGGAAATGAACGTAGCTCGCCAGGCACGCGCGGAAACTCAGTCGGAGACGTTCCGCCGCCTCGGACGGATTGAGGGCCGCCAGCACCTTCAGGTCGTTGGTCACCAGAACCGCCGAGCACATCGCACAGTCGTCCGCCAGGCTGCCGGGCTTCGGTTTGAACACGGGCATGGGTTACTCCTTGATCGCCTGGAGCATCCGGTCCGTGGAATTGCGGAGCAGGGGCTCGCGCGCGGTCGGATTGAGGTTGGTGATCGTGCCGACGACACCGAGAGTCACGCGGGCGGCGGTGAGCGCCGCGAGGCTCACGCTGATGTTTTGGCGGCTCACCCGCTCCCGCCAGTCGGCGGATTCGAGTTGCACGATTTCGTCCACGGGTTGCTCCGCTTGAGGTCGGCCAGTTGCCGCTCCAAGTTCTTCATGTGAGCGATGGACTCGAGGGCGGCGCGTTTGTCCGCGTCCATCTCGGCCGCCAGCTTCTTCCCGTAGGCCCCCAGGCCGAGTGGCATGAGGATCGTGAGTCCCACACCCACCGCCAGCGTCACCCACGAGAACTCGTAGGCGAGGGCGGCGGCGGTGAGCAGGCCCATCGTGATGGCGACGGTGCGCACGGCTTCTCCATGATTCCCCGCACGTACCAGAACAGCGGGAGGAGGGCGAGGGGGACGAGCCACTCCATGCACCCGGCGCACGCGAGCAGCTCGATCAGGAACACGGCGACGAGCGTGAAGAGGATTCGCACGGCTGAATCCGATCCAGGGAACAGGTGTCGTCGGCCAGGGTGTTGGGCTTGCGGCAGTCGGTGAGGGCGAGGAGGCAGGCCACCACCGAGATGGTGACCACCCCCAGCCTCCAGACGTCAAAGTGCTCGCACACGTCCACCACCGCCGCGAGGATCATCAGGGCGGAAACGGCTGCGAGCACCCTGGCCGTCGTCACGTCGGGTCGCATGCCTTCCTCTTCTGGGTTTTCGCCTCGCCGAGCATCACCCCGGCGAACAGCCCGGTGTGCAGCGAGAAGAGGACCAGGATGACCCTCGCGAACAGAGGGCTGTCGAGGAGCGTCAGGGTGTTGTCGATGAAGTCTTGCACGGATGTCTCCGGGTGAAGGGGCTGGGCGATCCCCCGCGGTTAGTAACGGCTCATGACCTCGGCGAACTCGCGGCTCACGGTGGCGAGCATGGTGGCGATGTCGGAAGCGGTCAGCCCCGACCAGTGCTCGTTGATGGTGAAGCTGACGTCCACCGTGCCGCCCGCCTCGCGGACGCACCACGCCCCGTTCCCCGCGTGCTGGCCGTTGCGCAGCGTCAGGTAGTTGCCGAACCCGTCGGGCACCTGGTGTGCGGGGATGCTCAGCGGCGCGGTCTTCACGATCAGCTTGCCCTGGATGAGCAGCGCCATCACCTTCACGTCACACCCCCGCGAGGGGACGGTGATGAAGCAGCCCGTGTCGTCGGGGAAGTGGGGCGGGTGGCGGGTCGCCTGGGAGCTCGCCTCCCGCATGACCTTCTCGAAATCCCCCCCGAAGGCGGTGGCGACGGGGCGACCACTTCCGCCACCGAACAGCCCGCGGATGCCGTCGGACAGCCCGCTGATCAAGTCCCCCGCCAACTTGGCCGCGCCCTGGGCGACGACCTCTTCCCCGACCTGCGCCATCCGGTTTGCGAACCGATCTTTCGCGCTCATGGTGTCGACCTCGTATTGGGTTGTCATGGGGAGGGAGCCCTCCCCGGTGGTTACTTCTCCATCCCCATTTCCGGCTCTTGCTGCTTCGGCACCTGCGTCGCCGACCGGTCCAGCCGGTGCTCGAACTCGTCGGGGTGGCGCTCCCGGTACAGGTCCTGGGAGACCGGGTTGCCGACCCCGCCCGGCTCCTCCACCGGCCTGATGCTGTCCGGGAATGCGGGCAGCATCTGGGCCATTTCCCCGGCCCCTTGGCGGATCGACGCCATCGCCTGCGCCCCGACCTCGACCTTCGCCCGCTCCCACTGCTCTTGCAGGAACTGTTTGAAGCTCATCCCCCCTCCGTCCCCTCGCGCAGCGCCCGCGAGAGGTAGTCGGCGTCCGCCTGGTCCTGCCGCATGTGCCGCTCGCGGGCGTCGAGGAACAGCGCCCACGTCGCGTACCCGGCCCCGGCGAACACCAGATAGGAACCCAGCCCCTTATCCGAGAACTGAAAGAGCCCCAGCCCGATCAGGATGGCCAGTCCCGACGTGAGCAGGTGCCCCCGCAGGTTGCTTTTCAGAACCCCCGCGAAGTAACTCGTCCCGAAGTAGCGGGAGTGCCCCCGGCCCGGCCGCACGCGGTGCCGCACCTCGAGCAGCACCGCCAGTCCCGTCCCCACGTACAGGAGCGTCGCGCTCTCGGTCCACGCCGCCCAGATCAGGACGAGAGCCAAACTCGGGAGGGTGGAACTCCAATCGCCCGCGCTCCGCGAGCCGATCTCGTAACACCCCAACTGCTTGAGCGGGCGGTGTCCCCAATAGAAGACCTTCAGCAGGAAGTTCAGGCTGCTGCGGAGGTCGAACGCGCCTTTGGGCAGTTGCGCGTGCCCCTTGGGCGTGTTGCCGGAGTGGTTCGGTTCGTCGTCCACGTCACACCTGCTGGAACGGGGTGATGGTGAAGCTCCGGCCGTTCGAGAACGTGCGCCCCGGCTGGTACACCAGGCAGTCGATCTCGCCGCCGGAGGTGCGCAGGTCCTGCATCGCTTCCGGGCGGAGGATCGGCAGCATCTGCTCGGACGACCCGGCCGACACCTGCGGCGGCTCCCCGCCGAACCCCATCAGGTCGAGCGGGCTGGTGTAGCTGCTCGCGAAGGACACGTTGCTGCTGTGCATCCGGGTCCGCTCGACGCCGATCTGGTCGGAGATCCATTTCGCGGTCTGGTAACTCGGCCGCGCGCAGAAGATCGACCCCAGGTTTTGGGTGAGCACGTCGGCCTTGGCCCGCCCCGTGTCGCCCCCGAAGAGCGCCCAGTACTGCTCGATCCCCTGCGTGCTCAGGACGAGCGGACACCGGGCCGACCGGGCGACGGCGGTGTGCTGGAAGTCGTCCTCCGTCACGTACAACTGGCACTCGTCCACGATCAGGGGGAACACCGGCGTGTCCTCCCGTACGTCCCGCCGCCGTCCGGCCAGCTTGGCCAGGTAGAGCAGGCCGACGGTGACGAACCGCCCGGCCTCGCCCCACAACTCCGCCGGATAATCGACCAGGAGCACTTTCCGTTGCTCGATGACTTCACCGAGGTCGAGGGTGGAGTGAGTGCCCAGGGTCATCGCCGCCTTACCCCGCACCAGCCCGTCGCACACGCCGGTCACCATGCTCATCACCGTCGTCTTGGTGCGGGCGTTCAGCCGGGCCATCTCGACGGCGATGTACTCGTGGACGGCGTCGTACTGGTCGCCCCAGCCGTTCGCCTGGCAGGTGAAGAAGGCGGCTTTCATCAGCCCGCTCAAGTACCCGGCCCGCCACCGCTTGCTGGCCAATTGCTTGCCCGTTGGCAGGTCGTTCACCGCCCGCAGCAAGTCGGCCGGGGTGGGCAAGACCCCCGCCAGGTAGAACAGGTGCAGGAGGGACCGTACCAGGCGGGTGTACGCCTCGTGCCAGTACCGCCCGTCGTCCCCGAACCCCTGGGACTGGTTGCGCCCGGCCACCTGGGTGAACTGGTCGAAGGCGGCGGCACTCATCTGGGCCAGGGTGGCCGGGTCCGCCGGCACTTTCGAGACGCCCTCGAAGAAGTTCACCCGGTGCGTCCCGTCCGGCCCGACGACCAGCACGTCGTCGCGGGCGCGGTGTTCGGTCAGGATCCGCAGCCACCGCTCGCGGTCGTCCGATTTGGGGCAGGCGACGACCGCCGGCAGGCGGTGGCGGGCGACCGCCTGAACCAGGGCGGACATCACCCCGCTCGTCTTGCCCGACCCGATCGCGCCGAGCACCAGGCAGCCCTGGCACAGCCGGCGGTGGTCCAGGAGCACCTGCCCGCCGGCCTCCAGGAACGGCGTGTCCAGGTATGCAGGCGGGGGGCGGGTTCGGTGGTGGAGTTTCATCATCGGCTCCGAGGGGTCAAGTGGGCTCGGCCGGGTGGGGCGAGCCGTGGCCGAGGACGGTGGCGGCGGGCAGTTCGCTCTTGTCCGCCGAGCGGAGTTGGTCGCGGAGGGCAGTGTGCAGCGCTTTCATGCCCGCCTCCACCTCCCGCACGCTGCCGGCCGGGAAGGTGAGGACGAAGCCGCCGTGGCGGAACGTTTCGCAGCGGGGGCGGCCTCGGCCGGTCTGCCCGCTACGGGCGAGCTTCAACATCCGTGGGGCGGACAGGCCGTCCCGCCCGGCCTTGAGCAGCAATTCGGTCTGGCGGTCGCGGCCCGACACCGTCTTGGCCGCCTGGAAGTGTTTGAGGGTCAGCCGCCCGTCGCGGGCCAACCGCAGCACCACCTCGCCGAAGTCGAGCGGGGCGAGGTAGCGGCTGACCAAGGCCGGACTGAAGTTCATGTCGGCGGCCAGTTCCTTCTGGGTGTTCCCAGTGCTCAACAGGCGGGCGTGCAACAGGCCGGAGGTGTCCAGCCAGTGGCGGCGGGACTGGAGGTCGCAGTGGACGATGGCGGCCACCTTCTGGGCGTCGGTCACGATCCGCGAGTCCACGTCGCACCGGAAGGCGGGAAGGCCGAGTTCGCAGCCCAGGGCGTATCGGCGGTGGCCGTTCAGGACGGTCAGGTCGGCGGCCACGAGCAGGGCGGTGAGCTGACCTTTCTCCCGCAGGCTGTCCCGGAGCCCGTCGTCGTCTCGGGGCTTGGCCGCGGTGCGGGCATACAGCACCTTCAACTCGGCCGCCGGGATGTCGCGGGTGACGACCGGCGGGTCGGGGGTAGTCATGGGATCCCTCGGCGGGCTTGGCGGGCGGGTGAAGTGCCCGGCGAGATTCAATCGCCGCCGGTCGCCGGGTGTTGCAGGCCGGCAGTCGTCTTCTGGTGGGGGACCCGTCAGTGTGGGGGGAGATCGTCCGCCGGTCGGTCGCGGCGGTCAGCTTCGCGGTCGGTCCACGGCGGCGGCATGTGGGGCGGCGGAACCGCCGGGGTGGTCCGCTCGCGGAATTCCTGCTCGGCGTCTCGCGACGGGTCGGAGGACAGGAACGCTTCGGCCGCCGCATCCTCCAGGTGGCCGCGGATGAAGGTGCGGGCGCACAGGTAGTCGGCCATCGCCCGGTCGAGGGAATGCGTGAACGGCGAATCGAGGCGGAGGAGTCGGTCTTCCCCGCGGACGGCGGCGCGGACGACGGCGGCCAGCGACGGGTCGAGTGCCCCGTCTTCCCCGAGCAACCCCTCTCGGACGAGCGCCCGTCGCTGCTCCGGTTCGATCGGGCGGTCCAGACAGAGTTCCCGAACCAGGTGGACGTACGGCCAGTCCAGGTCGGGGTCTTGGAGGTGCCGTCTGCGGCGCAGACTTCGCACGGCGTATAGATTGCCTTGTTGAGTTCCTGGATATTGTCGCTGCGCTTGGCCGCGCTGGCGGCGGCAATTTTCACATTGTCCTGCAGGCGCATCGAGAACCCGAGCGCCACACCGGCAGCCATGCGCAGCGACAATATCCAGGAGCTGAACAAGGCGATCTATACGCCCTGCGAGGTCTGTGCGCCTGACGGCACGTCGAAGACCCCGACCTGGTCCATTGCCGCCGACCGGGTGGTCCGCGACAAGAAGCGGGGGATTGTCTACTATCGCAACGCCAGGTTCCGTCTGTTCGGCG
>JANNVG010000414.1:0-8351 GCA_031414395.1 Fimbriiglobus sp. | reverse complement strand
GGCGGGGGGCGCGAGGTTCGCCCGCGGGTGATTACCCCCCCCGGCGCACTCAGGTCGCGCCGTTCGCCGGTGGTGTCACTTCTTCCCGCCGATCTTCACCGAGTTGAGGAACTTCTGCTTGTCCGCGTCCTGCATGTTCATTCCGCCGGCGAACACCACCACCGCCCGCACCGGGCCGTTCCCCTTGCCGTTCGCCACGTGAACCACTTGCAGCGTGTACCCGCCGTCCTCCTTCGAGTACGTCACCTCCCGCGCCGGGTGCCCGCCGACCGTCATCTTCCGGTCGCCGACGATGTCCGCCTTGATCACCGGGGCCACGTTGAACTCCTCCTCCACCGCCTTGCGGATGTCGTCGAACCGCGAGCCGAGGGGGTCGGTGCCGGCCGGGAA
This sequence comes from Fimbriiglobus sp., assembly GCA_031414395.1. Classification (GTDB taxonomy): domain Bacteria; phylum Planctomycetota; class Planctomycetia; order Gemmatales; family Gemmataceae; genus JALHQU01. The sequence continues at coordinate 7,961 of JANNVG010000414.1, read as the reverse complement.
GTCGAAGTAGCCGACGGCGAAGATGGCGTCGAGCCCGCCCCCGTCAACGGTGTTGTCGTACCCGACCACATGCCCGTCGGTGCTGGCCGACACGCTCGGGTATTTCCGCGTCGGCGGTTTAGGGAACGACGCCGTCACCTCTCCGTTGACCCCGGCGGAGTGGTCGGCCCACTGCCCGCTGAACGACTCCTTGGCGTTCATGACCCACACCACCACCCCAACACACCCGCCGCACACCAGCAGGCCGAACACGGCTAAGCTGATGAGCACCCACTTCAGCCCCCCGCCGGACTTCGGCGGGTCGTCGTCGTACCGACTTCTGGAGCGGGAGCGGCGGGGGCGGTCGTCGTCGCGGTCGCCGGCGTCGGCCGCCCGCCGCGGGCGGTCGCCACCACCGCGCTCCCGCTCGGGGGTGAACGTCTTGTCGCAGCTCGGGCAGGCGATGCGGCGGCCGTACCAGTCGTCTTCGATCTCGACGCGGTCGTCGCAGCTGGGGCAGCGGATGATGGGCACGGGGGCGCCTCGGGGGTGTCTGTGTCAGCGTAGAACGCGCCCGCCGCCCGACCACCCGCCGGTTCACTTCGCCACGGCCGCCCGCAGCTCGCGCTCGGCGTCGGCGACCGCCGCGGCCCAGTCTTGCACCTTCGGCTGGCGGAACAGCCTCATGCCGGCGTACCACGGCGTGTCCGGGCGGCCGGTCAGCCACCGCCAGTCGTTGTTCGCCGCGATCAGCGTCCAGACCTTCGCCCCTACCGCCCCGGCCAAGTGAGCCACCGCCGAGTCGATGGTGATGAGCAAATCCAGGTTCACCAGCAGCCCGGCCGTGTCGCCGAAGTCGGTCAGTTCCTCCCCGAAGTCGAACATGGGGAAGGGCACGTCTTCCATCTGCTCGCGGCCGTGCCCCTTCTGCACGCTGCACAGCGTCACACCCGGCACCGTCGCCAGCGGCGCGAACATGGTCAGCGGCACCGACCGCCAGCGGTCGCCCGTGTGCTTCGGGTTGCCCTGCCACACGACGCCCACCTTGAACCCCGGCACCGCCTTCAGCTTCTCCTTCCACTTGCTCACCGCCGCGGCCGGCGGGGTCATGTACGGTTCGCCGTGAACGTCCGCCGCCGTCGCCTTCAACAGCGCCGGCAAACTCAGCAAGTGGGCGTGCGTGTGGACGGTGAGTTCCGCTTTGTCGGCGGCGATCACCCGATGCACTCCCGGCACGGTCGCGGCGAGGTCGGCCAGCTCCGGCGGCGTTTGGATCACCACGTTCGCGCCGCGGGCGGCCAGCGGCTTGGCGAACCGCACGAACTGGATGAAGTCGCCCAGGCCCTGCTCGGGCACCAGCAGCACCGTCTTCCCGCGCACGTCGGTGGTGCCATCCCATTCGGGCGTCGGCAGTGTCCGCTTCTTCCCCCGCATGGCGTCCGTCTGCCAGCGGTACTCGTACTCCGGCCACCCGCGGGCGTAGTCACCGAGCGTCAGGTAAGTCAGCGCGCGGTTGAAGCGGACTTCACCGTGATTCGGCCGCAGGGCCAAACTGCGGTCGTACCAGTTGAGTGCCTCGGCGTGCCGCCCGACGGCCGCGAACGTGAGGGCGAAGTTGCCGGCCGCCTCCGCGTCGTTCGGCCGCAAATCCAGGCACTTGCCGAGCGCCGCCGCCGCGTCTTCGTACCGCCCCTGGTCCCGCAGGCAGTTGCCCAGGTTGCCCCACGCGGTGGCGTGCGTGGGGTCCAGTTCCACCGCACGCCGGCCCGCCCGCTCGCTGTCGGCCCACCGCTTCAGCTTGCCGTAGGCCGCGGCCAGATTCGAGTGAGCTTCGGCCACTTGCGGGGAGAGGACGGCGGCCTTCTCGAACGGCTCGACCGCCGCGTCGAAGTCGTTCGCCCCGGCCAGCAGCAGGCCGAGGGCGGTCCAGGCGGTCGGCGAGTCGGGGAAGTCGGCGGCGGCTTGGCGGGCTTCACTCACCGCGTCGTCGGCCTTCTTCTGCTCGTTCAACAGGGCCACCAGCGACGACCGCAACTCCTGCGACTGCGGGGCACGCTTGACCGCCTCCCGCAGCGCCGCCTCCGCCGCCGGCAGGTTGTTCTGGTCGCGGTACGCGACGGCCAAGTTGCTCCATCGCGCGGCGGGGGTGGGGTCGAGTCGCAAGGCCACGCGCAGGGTGTTCGCGGCCTCGGCGTACCGCCGCTGTTTGGCGAACAGGATGCCCAAGTGTTCGTGCCAGTCGGCGGAATTGGGTCGAAGCTGAAGTGCCCGGATCAGCCGCGGCTCGGCCTCGGTCAGTTGGTCGGCTTGCAACATCCGCAGGCCGTCGGCGTGCAGTTTGTCAGCGCTCTCGTCGTCGCGTTGCGGGCGGGCACGGGTGGACTGGCGGAGCAACTCGCCGGCGACGTCCGGCCGGCCGAGGGCGAACGCCTGCTCGGCCAAATGGTGCAACACGTCGGATTCGCTTTGCGGGGTGTCGGGCATGGTCGTGCGGCGTCGTGGCGGGTGGTGAAAATGCTAGGTCGTCCGCCCGGTTCTTGTAGGGCGGGTCGAGCGGCGGACCCCGTGTCGTCTCCAAGAATCGGTCAGGCTCGCGAGTCCAGAGACCGCGACGCCCCGCCGGTTTCTCCCCGACGGCGGGGCGTCGCGGCCGACGGAAGTGCCGAGCGACCCGGACGCGGGGCGATCTGATTGCACCCGCCGCTCGACCCGCCCTACCAGACTCTCCGTATCGTGTCGGGTACGCACGGAGGGGTCGCCCATGTCAGACGGCGTGACGGTGTTCCGCGGGGTGCCGTTCGCCACCGCCGCCCGCTTCCGCCCGCCGCGGGTGGTGCCGCTAATTGACCTGCCCTCCCCCGACGCCGCGTTCGGCCCGTCGTCCCTTCAACTGCCTGACCGCCTCGATCACATCTGGGGCGAGCGCCTCGCGCCCGGCTCCGAAGACTGTCTGAACTTGAACATCTACACGCCCGACGTTCACGGCAAGTTCCCCGTGCTCGTGTGGATTCACGGCGGGTCGTTCATCATCGGGGCCGGGCGGTGGGTGTGGTACGACGCCACCCGGTTGGCCGGCGAGCAAAGCATCGTCGTCGTCACCATCAACTACCGTCTGGGTGCGCTCGGCTACCTCGACGTGAGCGCCCTGGGCGGGGCCGAGTACGCCGCCAGCGGGAACAGCGGACTGCTCGATCAGGTGGCGGCCTTGCAGTGGGTGAAGGAGCACATCCACCGCTTCGGCGGCGACCCGACGGCGGTGACGGTGGGCGGGCAGTCGGCCGGCGGCATCAGCGTCAGTTGCCTGCTGGCGTGCGAGCGGGCGCGGGGACTGTTTCACCGCGCGGTCGTGATGAGCGGGCCGCCGAACCTGGTGCGAAGCCGGGAGTTCGCGGCCGTCATCACCGGGCGGTTCCTGCGAGCGAGCGGGGCGAAGACCATCGACGACTTGAACAACCTCACGCCGGGGCAAATCCTGTCCGCTCAGTTGATGACATTAAAACAGGCTGATTTCGTGGGTGAACAGGCGTTCGGCCCGACCATCGGCGACGCCGTGCTGCCCGTGCCGCCGCTGCACGCCATTCGCGCCGGGTCTGCCGCCGGCGTGTCGCTGCTGTGCGGCAGCACGGCCGACGAGATGCGCATGTGGAGCTTCTACAACCCCATCCTGTGGGGCGTTCCGTTCGGCGCGGTGGGCAAGTGGGTGCGGTCGCTCGGGTTGGACCCGCGGACGTTGCGAGCCGCGTACCGGCAGGACCGCCCCGACCTGGGCCTCGGCACGCTCACGATGGCCGCGGTCGGCGATGCCATCTTCTGGATGCCGCAACTACGGCTGGCCGAAGCACACGCCCCGCACGGCGACACGCGAACGTACCTGTTGCGGTGGGTCGGCGTGCCGAAGTTGGGGGCGTTGCACGCGGTCGATGCCCCACTCGCGTTCGGCACCGTGCGGGCGAACGGGGCGCACCACTTCGTCGGCGAGCCGGAAGCGGCGGAAGAAATGTCGGCGGTGGTGCGGGCCGCGTGGGGGCAGTTCGTTCGCACCGGCGAACCGCGACCCGACTGGCCGAAGTACGATGACGGGCGGATTACGATGATCCTGAACCGCACCTGCACCGTCGAAGCCGACCCGCTGCCGACGGTGCGCTCCGCGTGGCAGTCGCTGCCGTTCGACGGCACCAACCCGTCGCCGCAGCAGTTGCCCCGCATCACGGATGTGTTCAAGTACATGGGCGCGCGGGCCGTGGTGACGCTGCTGGTGGTGGCGCTGCTCGTCGCGGCCGCGGTGGTGTGGCTGACGTGGCGGTGAACGGATCACATGAGCGGCGGATCGCCGTCGGCATCCTGGAGTGGCGAACCTGGGGTCAGCCACACCTGTTGAACGATCACCACCGGCCGGACGTTGTGGACGGCGTAGGTGACGACCAGCACCGGCCCGTAGTGGCGGAAGAAAGTGGCGTTCATCCCGCGGAGGTCTCGCAGCGGATCGCCCCACCCTCGCGGGTCTCGTCTCAACTCGTCCTCCATTTCCCGGAGAGCGTCAAGGAACCTGAGTTGACGCCCGATCCGAACGGCCAACTTCTTCCACTGCTGCAACGCCGTATGCACGGCGGGCAAATACGACACGTCGAAGTGAGGTGTCCCGTTGGGCGAAGACATGGGCGCTCCGGTTAGCGGGATTCGAGTTCGGCGATGATGTCCCGAACCGCGTTCGGGTTCTGTACCGGCCCTTCCAGTTCCTCGTCGGTGAGCGGGGCGGGGTAAAGCGTGCGGTACGCCTCTTCCAGCTTGGCGATGTAGTGATCCCGCTGCCGCCGGAGCTTGGCGGCGTTCTCCCGCAGTTCGGTCAGTTCCGCCCGCATCGCCTCGAACTCGTCGGCCGGAACGAAGTACGCGGCGACGGCGCCCGACGGGTCGCGGAGCGGTTGCGGTTCACGGATGGCGGCGACAGGCATGGGGGGTCTCCGAGTGTTGTGGGCATTCTACCACGACACCCGCTCCCTGCCGGTCGCGGTTCTACACGAACGCCGACTCGCGGCCGGGCAGTGGGTACACGCCCATCAGGTGGTACGGCTCCTCGCTCATGCCCAGGGCCGCGTACACCCCCTTTGCCCGCGCGTTGTCGTGCTCCACGTACAGCCGCAGGCCGATGACCGTCGGGTCGGCCGTCGCCCGCGCTTTCAGGTGCTCGAACAGCGCGCGGAACACCCCCGCCCCGCGCGCTCCGGGTGTCACGTACACGCTCTGGATCCACCAGTACCAGCCGTTCCGCCAGTCCGACCACTCGGTCGTCGCCATCAGTTGCCCGACCACCTCGCCGTCGCGTTCGGCCAGCGTGTAGAACCCCTTCGCCGGGTCCGCCAGGGCCGCCCGCACCCCCGCCCGCAGGGTCGGCTCGTGCAGCCCCTTGCCCTCCGTTTCCATCGCCATCGCCGCGTTGAACGCCGCGATCACGCCCTCGTCGGCCGGCGTGCCGGATCGGATGTGCAGTGCCATTGGCCGTTCGCCTCATAGTGTGAAATCGTCAGGTTACGGACTGGTCGGCCCGACGCGCCCGGCGCCCGGCGACGACCCGAGGGCTTCCCGTGGACTTCCGCCCGTTCATCCGCGACATCCCCGACTTCCCCAAGCCGGGCGTTCAGTTCAAGGACATCACCCCGCTGCTGGCCGACCCGACCGCCTTCCGCGCGAGCATCGAACGGCTGGCCGAGCGGTACGGGGCACAGCCCCTCGACGCCATCGCCGCCGCCGAGGCCCGCGGGTTCCTGTTCGCCGCCCCGCTCGCCCTCGCCCTCCGCCTGCCCCTGGTGCCCCTCCGCAAGCCGGGCAAGCTGCCGTTCCGCACGTACAGCCTGAAGTACGACCTGGAGTACGGGCAGGCCGAGTTGCACATGCACGTCGACGGCATTTCGCCCGGCCAGCGGGTGCTGATGATCGACGACGTGCTGGCCACCGGCGGCACCATGGCGGCCGGGTGCAAGCTGGTGGAGCGGGCCGGTGGGGTGGTCCACGGGTGTGCGTTCCTGGTCGAGTTGGCGTTCCTGAACGGCCGGCAGAAGCTGACCGGGTACGACCTGTTCAGCCTGCTCACCTACTGACCGCTCCGTAGGGTGGGTCCAGCGGGCGCGTCGCCCGCGCCGACCCACGGGCGACGTTGACCGCGTGGGTCGGCGCGACGGCGGCCGTCGCTTGACCCACCCTACATGACGAACCGAGGTGCCCCATGTCCCGCGATGCAGAACCCGACGACCGCGACGACCGTGGCCGTGACGACCGTGGCCGTGACGACAGGTACGACGACCGCCCGCGGCGCGACCGCGACGACGAGCCGCTCACCCGCGCGGAATTGAAGCGGAAGGTGAAACTGCCGGCCATCTTCCTGATCGTCGTCGGCGTGCTGTACCTGCTCGCGGCCAGCGTCAGCGCCGTCGTCGGGCTGGTGTCCATCGACCAGCAGTGGGACCAGGCGTTGGAGCAACAGAAGGCCCAGCAGCCGCAGCGGAACCCGCAAGCCGCGCAAGCGGCCCAGGACACGATGAAGGGGATGAAGCCGCTCGTGATGGTGCTGACGGGGGTGATCCACGGCGGAGGGGCCTTGCTGTCCCTGTTCGTCCTCTTCGGGGCGTCGAAGATGCTGTCCGCGTCCAGCCGCGGGTGGGGCATGGCGGCGGCCATCATCGCCATCCTGCCGCTCAACTGCTATGTCTGGGTGTTCGGCATCGGGATCGGCATCTGGGCGATCGTCGTGCTGTGCAACCCGCAGGTGAAGGCGGCGTTCGCCGCCGGCGGCGGTGGGAGCGACCGTGACCGTGACGACGACCGCCGCGACCGCGACCGCGACGACCGCCGAGACTGATTGAACACCACGGAACTGTAGCCGGGGTCTGTGACCCCGGTCCGACCGGCCTCACAGAGGCCGGCTACAGTGTCTCCCGGAGCCTTGCCGTGCCCGTCGCCACCTGCCCGCACTGCCGCACCGAGTTGGACCTCGACGCCGCCGACTTCGGCTACCGGGTGCAGTGCCCGGCGTGCCAGTCGGCGTTCACCCCGGAAGAGCCGGCCCGCCCCGAACCGCCCCCGCCGACGCTTCCGTCCGACACGGCCGACGACGACACCAAAGTCGTCACCTGCCCGGAGTGCAACGGGAAGGTGAGCGTGCTGGACGCCGACCTGGGGCACGACATGCGGTGCCCGCTGTGCGACAAGGTGTTCACCGCCACCCTCGCCGCCCTGCCGCCGCGGGCGACCCGCCGCGACGACGACGACGACGACCGCCCCCGCCGCCGCCGCCGCGCGCGGTCCGACGACGACGAGTACGACCGCCCCCGCCGCCGCCGCTCGCGGTACGACGACGACTCGCCCGGCGAACTCATCTCCTACGCCAAGCGGGAGTGCTCGGCCCCCGGCGTCGGGCTGATCATCATCGCCTGCTGGGGGTTCCTGAACGGCCTGTTCTCGCTCGTCTTCTACGGGGCCATTCTGGGCGGGGCGGTCGGCAACGGCGGCGGGTTCTGGGCCGCGTTCGCCAACGTGCCCGAGTGGCAGCTCTGGCTGAACATGGGCATCGGGCTGTCGCACCTGTTCACCAGCGGGTTCCTGCTGTACGCCGGCACGCAGATCCGCCAGGCGAAGCAGTCCGGTGTGTGCCTGATCGCGTGCACCATCTGCATGATCCCGTACTTCAGCCCGTGCTGCCTGCTCGGCCTCATCTTCGGCATCATCGGGCTGGTGAAGTTGAACGAGCCGCGGGTGCGGCGGGGGTTCGACGCCAACCGGCCCGACTACCAGGGCGACGGCACCACGTAACCCGCGGGCTGCGGACGGCGCTCCCGTGCCGTCCGTAGGTCGCGGTCGAACAGTCCCCGCAGGGGACGCGAGGCCCGACGGCCGACCACATCGGCATCTGCCTGGAACCGCCACCCTCAGCGCAGAGGGGTGGAACCACCACATAGCACAAAAAAAAACCACCCCCACCCAGCCCGGAG
>JANNVG010000413.1:0-10929 GCA_031414395.1 Fimbriiglobus sp. | reverse complement strand
GGGGTGCCGCGGCCGACTTCTGGTGTCGCTCTTCTTCGGGGTTGGCGTCGCCGCCCCGCTCGTGGGGAGCGCCGCCGCCCCCCCCCCCCCCGACCCCACCACCTTCGCCGACGCGAAACGCACGTTGGAAAAGTTCGCCCTGTGGCCCCGCTGCCCGGCCGACGTGACGGCGCACATTCAGAACGGTTGCCACGGAGTTATCCCCGACACACCGAAGGTGCTGCCGGCAAACGTCCAGAACCGCGTCATCGGCAAGAACGCCCTGGCACTGCTCGCCGCCCGTCGCACCGCCGAACAACTCGGCTATCGCGTGCTCGACCTGGGGCCGTTCATCGAAGGCGAAACGAAGGACGTGGCGGCGGTCGCGGCGGGGATCGTGCGAAACGTCCGCGAGCGGGGCGAACCGCTGGCACCGCCGGCGTGCATCCTGATCGGCGGGGAAACGACCGTCACGCTCGGGGCGAGTCCGGGGAAGGGCGGGCGGAACCAGGAGTTCACGCTGGCCATGCTGCACCACCTGCGGCGCGACGGCATGGCGGGCGTGGCCGTACTCAGCGGCGGCACCGACGGCGAGGACGGCCCGACCGACGCCGCCGGCGCCGCGGCCGACGAGAACACGTCGGTGGATGGAGCAAGTGACGCGCTCGCCCGGCACGATGCGTACCCGTTCTTCGACCGCGTCGGCGGGCTGATCCGCACCGGGCCGACCGGCACCAACGTGGCCGACGTGCGGGTGATCGTGGTGCGGCCGAGATAGGTTCCGTGCGGTCGCCTCTCCCGTTGGTCGCCCTGCGATGATACACTCCTTACCCCATGAGTACCGCCCCCGATCCGCTTGACACCGACGAGCTGCCGGACGAGACGCCGCCGGCCCCGTGGCGGGAGTTCGTGGCCGCCCCGCTGGTGCCCGTGGCCGTCGCCGCGACGGTCGGGCTGGTGGCGGATCGGTACGTCGGCGTGCCGAGTGTCATCGGGCTGTCAGTGGCACTCGGCGGGCTGGTCGGGTGGTTCATCTTTCGCAACCGTGAGTGGGCACTGGTGTGGGTGTGGGTGGCGTGCGGCGGGCTGGCGGCGCTCCTGCACCACACCCACCGGCACGAGTTCCCGCCGACCGACGTGGCCCAGTTCGCCCGCCCGGAGCCGGTCATTTTGAAAGTGCGGGGCACACTGGCCGAAGAGCCGTGTACCCGCCGGGCGAACACCACCGACCCGCTCGCCCCGCCTCGCCGGAAGGAGGTGGACGTGACCGCACTCGACGTGACCGAGGCGGACACGACGGCCGGCTGGCAGCCCTGCACCGGCCGCGTGCGGCTGTGGGTGGACCGCGACGACCCGACGGCACCTCCACTGAATGGCCTGCGGGCCGGCGACACGGTGCAAGCCGTCGCACGGTTTCATGTGCCCGATGCGCCGGGCAATCCGGGCGAACGCGACTTGCGGAGCGAAGCCCTCGACCGCGGCTGGCGGGGCGACCTGCGGGTGAGCGACAGCGCCGCCGCGGTGGTGCGGATGGACGCCGGGTGGAATCTGAACCGCGTGCTCGGCTGGGTGCGACAACGGTCGGCGTCCGCACTCGACACGTCGCTCGGTGAAGCTCAATCTCCCGTTGGTAAAGCCCTGCTCCTCGGCGACACCAACGCCCTCGACCGCGCCGAGTGGGACGCCTACACCCGCACCGGGGTGGTGCATGTGCTGGCCATTTCCGGGCAACACCTGATGCTGCTCGCGGCGTTCGCGTGGCTGGTGCTGTGGGCCGTCGGGGTGCCCCGCACGCGGGCGGCGTGGGTGGTGGCGGCGGTGGTGTTCGGGTACGCGTTGCTCACGGGGTTGCGGCCGTCGGCGTTGCGGGCGGCGATGATGGTGGCGGCCGTGTGCGGGGCGGTCATCCTGCGACGGCCGGTGAACACGGCCAACGGGTTCGCTCTGGCGTGGCTGGCGGTCATCGGCGTGAACCCGACCGCCCCGTTCGACCTGGGCTGTCGGCTCAGCTTTCTCAGCGTGTTCGCGCTGGTGTGGGGCGTCGGCCGGTGGGTGGTGCCGCGAAAGCGAACGCCCCTCGAACGGCTCATTGACACCTCGCGGTCGTGGCCGGAGAAGGCGTTGCGGGCGCCCGTGCGGGCGGTGGGTGTGGCGTACCTCGTGAACGCAGCGCTGTTCGTGGTGAACACGCCGCTCCTGATTTCTGAACAGAACATCGTCTCGCCGGTGAGCTTGCTGGTCGGCCCGCCGCTCGTGCTGCTCACGTCGATTGCCCTGGTGTGCGGGTTCGTGCTCATGCTCTTCGCGGGCGTGCCGCTGGTGTCCGACGTGTTCGCCGCGCTCACCCGTTGGTCGCTCGCCGCCGCCGAGTGGGTGGTGCATCGCGCCGACTCCATCCCCTTCGGATCGGTCTACCTACCGAGTCTGCCCGGCTGGTGGCTGGTCGGCTTCTATGGGCTGGTGGGCGTGATCGTACTGCGGGGTTGGCGGGCGTCGAAGTGGGTCGTGCTGGCGGTGCCGGCGTGGGTGCTGGTGGCCGCACTCCTGCCGGGGCCGAGCAAGCCGCCGGACGAACTGCGGGTGGCGTTCTTGAGCGTCGGTCACGGCGGGTGTGTGGTGATGGAGACACCCGACGGCCGTTGCCTGCTGTACGACTGCGGGACGACGAGCGGACCCGACGCCGTGCGGCGGGTGATCGCCCCGTACCTGTGGAGCCGCGGCATTCGGCGAATCGACGAGCTTTTCGTGTCGCACGCCGACAGCGACCACTTCAACGGCATCGGCGAGCTGGTGCGGCGGTTCCCGGTCGGGCGGGTGACGTTCACGCCGAGCTTCGCCCAGAAGCCGGCGGCGGACGTGGCCGCGGTGGTGGCCATCCTGAAGCGGGCGGACGTACCCATTCGGACGGCGAGCGCGGGTCAACAGTTCGAAGCCGGCGACGTGGCCTTCGAGGTGCTGCACCCGCCACCGACTGGCCCGCCGGGGATCGAGAACGAGCGGAGCCTGGTGCTCGTGGTGCGGCACGCCGGGCACACGATTCTGTTGACTGGCGATTTGGAGAAGTCCGGCAGTGACAGGGTGTTGTCACTGACACCGACACCGGCGGACGTGCTGATGGCCCCGCACCACGGCAGCCGGGCCGCGTTCCCCCCGCGGCTGCGAACGTGGGCCGACCCGAAGTGCGTGATCGTCAGCCGCGGCAACCTGTACGCGAACAGCGTGACCGACCGCGACACCGGCGTGCCCACGTGGGACACCTTCACCCACGGCACGCTGACCGTGCGCAGCCACCCGACGGGGCTGACGGTGGAGGGGTACAAGAGCGGCTTGCGGGAGGTGGTGAAGTCTCGGTAGTAGGGCGGGCCGAGGTGGTCCGTCAGGACCGCGAGCCCCGCCGTCCATCGAGTTGGTGATTCACGGCGGGGCTTGTCTCGCTGACGCTCGACGGCGGCCCGCCCTACAAGAAGCGGCCTCGTACACTATCCGGCATGAAGCCGCTGCCGATCCTGTACGCCGTGCTGTTCGCCGTCGCCCACACCCAATCGCAACTCTACTACTCGAACCAGAACCAATACTTCCTCAAGGGCGTGGCCGCGGGCACTGACACCCCGCTGTCACACGACTGGCTGGTGACCACCGCCGACCCGGTGCCGGCGTTCTCCGGGTGCGTCGAGTTGTGCGTGCGGACGGTCGGCGAGTGGCCGTTCCAGGTGGTGTTCTTCGCCGCACTCGTCGGCTACTTCCTCGCGGCGTGGCGGCTGGTGACGACACTCCGGCCGGTGTCAACCATCAGCGGGGTGGGGTTCGCGTTCGTGTTCACGGCGGTTCACTCCGGGCTGCTGCGGTGGGCGTCCACGAAGCTGCTGGGCGAAGACTACTTGTGGTTCTTCCAGAGCGGGCTGGCGAACCAGTACCTACTCGGGCCGGGGTTGCAACCGTCGGTCGTCGGCGTGCTGCTGCTGTGGGCGGTGGCCGAGTACGCCAACGCCAAGCCGATCCGCGCCGCCGCACTCGCCGCCGGTGCCACGCTCGTTCACAGCACGTATCTGTTGCCCGCCGCGATGCTCACCGTCGGGTTCCTCGTTCACCTGCTGGTGTTGAAACAGTGGAAGTCGGCACTTCTCACGGCAATCACGGCGGTACTGTTCTCACTCCCCGCGGTGGCGCACATCCTGCTCGTGTTCGCGCCGACCGACGCCGCCACGTTCGCCGAATCGCAGCGGATCCTCGCCGAGGTTCGCATCCCGCACCACTGCTCACCGGCCCGCTGGTTCGACTGGGCCGCCGGCTTGCAAGTGGCGTGGATGTTGTTGGGATTGGTTTCGCTTCGCAAAACGCGGCTGTTCGTTCCGCTGGCGGTGGTGAGCGGGTTGGTCGTGGTCGGTACCCTGGCGGTGATCGTCACGAACAACCCGACGCTGTCGCTGCTCTTCCCGTGGCGAGTCACGGCGGTGCTGGTGCCGGTGAGCACGGCGGTGGTGTTTGCAGCGCCAGCGGGATGGGTGGAGCGAAACGTCCCTCGCGGGTGCTTGCCAGTCGGGATGCTTGTGGCGAACCTGATTGTGTGGGCACCCGCGGCAGCCGCCGTGGTGTACGCCCTGCAACTCGGCTACCGGGATCCGGAGTCCGAAACCGAACTCCTCTCCCACGTCGCGGCCACCCGCACCGACGCCGACCTGTACCTGATCCCGGCCAAGTTCCCCGACCCGCCGAAGAGTCCAGGCGTGTACTCGAAGACGTTCACCCCGCCGCAGCCGGCGTTCTCCGACCTCGCCCGCTTCCGGCTGGCCACCCGCGCGCGGCTGTTCGTCGACTTCAAGGCGATCCCATACAAGGACGCCGACGTGATCGAGTGGCACCGGCGTGTCAGTGCCGTTGCCAGGTGGTACGCCACCGCCGACTGGGACGCGAGCGGGGTGATGGGCGAAGTGGTCGCCGAGGGCGTCACGCATGTGATCGTACCGACCGACAAGAGCGTGAAGAGCACGCGGCTGGTGCTGGAACTGGAAACACCAAAACACCGCCTGTACCGGGTCAGAAGAGACCTCATACCCTGACAGTCCCGCCCGACCCCGGAGGTTCCCCATGCGCCTGCTCCTCACCCTCGCCGCGGTCGCCGTGGCTGCCGTCACCGCCACCGCCGACGAACCGAAGAAGGACGACAAGATGAAGAAGCACGAGTTGAAGGTGTCGTTCGCCACCCCGAACCCGAGCTGGAAGGCGACGATCAGCGAGGTCCGCGTGGTCGGCACAGAGATCTGGGTGAAGGTGGACGTGGCCAGCGCCGGCGGCATCGCCCCGCAGGTGATCGGCAAGGCCGAGGCGACCGCCACCGTGGAGGCCGCCGACCTGCCGGTCAAGTACGCCGTGTTCGGTAAGTCGTGGAAGTGGAAGAACGACGAGAAGGACCTCGCCTTCGCCGACGCCCTGGGCAAGGACGACCTCGAGAAGTGGGAGAAGGCGTGGAAGGACGGCAAGGTGGTGTTCGAGGCGAAGAAGAAGGACAAGTGAGCCGTTCGGCTGTAGCCGGGGTCTGTGACCCCGGTTCAGACCGGCCTCACAGAGGCCGGCTACAGTCGATCCCGAACCGTGCCGACGCTTCCGCTGTCTCCTAGCATGGACCACTTCCGCACACCGCAGGCCCCGCCATGCTCGTCCCGCTAAACTGGCTCAAAGATTACGTGCAACTGCCGGCGAACCCGACCGAGTTGGTTGAGCGGCTGACGCTCGCCGGACTGGAGAGCGCGGGCGTGAAGCTGTTCGGCGTGTCGGTGCCGGATGGCCTGCGGGTGAAGCCGGACGACGCCGGCCTGCCGTGGGACGCCGACAAGGTGGTGGTGGCGAAGGTGCTGAAGATCGAGAAGCACCCGGACGCCGACAAACTGAAGCTCGTCACGGTGGACTACGGCGCGGCCGAGCCGAAGACGGTGGTGACGGGTGCCCCGAACATCGCCCCCGGCCAGAGCGGGATGAAGGTCATCCTCGGGCTGAAGGGCACGCGGTACTTCTACCAGGACAAGGACGGCAAGAAGGGCGTGTTCACGCTGGAGCCGAAGGCCCTCCGCGGCATCATGAACGACGCCATGTGCATGTCGAACTTCGAACTCGGCATCTCCGAGGACCGCGAAGGCATCATCATTCTGGACGACTCGGACCCGGCCCCCGGCACGCCGGCCACGCAGCTGCTGGGCGATACGGTGGTCGAGCTGGATGTGCTGCCGAACATGGCCCGCTGCCTGAGTCTGTTGGGGATTGCCCGTGAGGTGGCCGCACTCGTCGGCGGTACGGTGACGGAGCCGGCCGCGAAGTACCCGACGACCGGCAATGTCGCGGGGATGGTGAACGTGCAGATCGAGAACGCGGCGCTGTGCCGGCGGTACACGGCGACCGTCATCAAGAACGTCATCGTCGGACCCGCCCCGCGGTGGATGCGCACCCGCCTGAACTACGCCGGGATGCGGCCAATCACGAACGCCGTGGACGTGACCAACTACGTCATGCTGGAATACGGCCAGCCGCTGCACGCCTTCGACTACGACGCCCTGGTGAAGCGAGCCGGTGGCATTCCCACCATCGTCGTGCGGCCGGCGAAGGCGGGGGAAACGCTCGTCACGCTGGACAAGCAGGAACGCAAGCTCGGCCCGGACAACCTCGTCATCGCCGACACCGCCGGGCCGATCGCACTCGCCGGCGTGATGGGCGGCCTCGAAACGGAAGTGACGGACAGCACGAAAACCATCCTGCTCGAATCGGCCCACTTCGACCCGGTGAGCGTGCGGAAGACTGCCCGGCAGTTCAACCTGTTCAGCGAAGCGAGCACGCGGTTCAGCAAGGGCGTCCACCCGGAGACGGCGGTGCCGGCGGCGAAGCGGGCGGCGGAGTTGTTCCACAAGCACGCGGGCGGCGAGGTGGTGGGCGGTATCGTGGATGCGTACCCCGCGCCGATCCCGCCGCAGACGATCACCCTGAACCGCTCCGAGATCGAGCGCGTCCTCGGCTTCGCCCTGCCCGACGGGGAAGTGGAACGAGTCCTGATGGCCCTGCAATTCAAGCTGGAAAGCACGCCGTGGGGGTGGAGCGTGACCACGCCGCCGACGCGGCTGGACATCCAGGCGGGTGCCGCCGACCTGATCGAGGAGTTGGCCCGCGTGAGCGGGTACGACCGCCTGCCCGAGCGCCTGCTGCCGCTGGAGATGCCCACCCCGAAGGGCAATCGCAGCCTCGCCGTGGAGCAACGCATTCAGGACACGCTCGCCGACCTGGGGCTGAGCGAGTGCATCACGTATGCGCTCACGAGCGCGGAGAGTGAGGCCCGCTTGTCTCCGGGCGAACCCGGCCCGCAAGGGCCGCGGGTGCAAGACACCAATGGCACGCACCCACCGACCTTGCGGTCGGGATTCGCCTCCGAGGGGCGGCACGTCACCTTGCTCAACCCCATCTCGCCCGAACGCTCCGTCATGCGGACGACGCTGCTCCCCGGTCTGCTCGAAGTGGCCGCCCGCAACCTGCAAGCGACCGACTCCGTCGCCCTGTTCGAACTCGGCTTCGTCTACCTTCCCACCGCCGGCTTGCCCGACGAACCGCGGCGGGTGGCGGTGGTACTGTGCGGGCGGCGGGGCGTGACCTCGTGGGACGACGCCCTCGGGGTGAAGCCGAAGGCGTTCGACTTCTTCGACCTGAAAGGGGTGGTCGAATCACTGGCCGCGGCGCTGCACTTGCCGGGTGTGTCGTTCGCCCCCACTGCCGCCGCCCCGCACCTGCACCCCGGTAAGGCGGCCGAACTGAAACTGAACGGGACGGCGGTCGGCACGCTCGGCGAGCTTCACCCGCAGGTGCGTGCGGCGTTCAACCTGCCCGGTGACGTGTTGGTCGCGGAACTGGACGCCGAAGCGCTGATCGCGGCCGCGCCGGAGCGCTACCCGTACAAGCCGTTCAGCACGCTGCCGGCGGCGAAGCGGGACGTGGCTGTGATCGTGAGCGAAGACATCTCGGCGGAGAGGGTGCTGGGCGAACTCCGGGCCGCGGGCGGCGAGTTGCTCACCGAAGTGTCGCTGTTCGACGTGTACCGCGGGGAGAGCATCCCGGCCGGGACGAAGAGCCTGGCCTTCGCGCTCACGTACCAGCCGAAAGAGAAGACGCTGACGGACAAGGAGATCGACAAGGCGCACGAGAAGATCGAAGGCCGCCTGCGGCACATGTTGAAGGCGAAGATCCGCGGGAAGGACGACGCCAAGTAGGGCGGCGGGCGGTGCATCCCCGACGGACGATCGGGGCTGCACCGGGCCGCGTCTACTTGATCCGCAGCGTGACCGTCTCCCCTTCCTTGATGGTCGTCTCTTTGGCGGAGGCGTTCGGGAACTCCACCAGCTCGTACTTCAGCTTGCCCTCCGGCACCTCGATGGCCTTCACCTCGTTCACCGCCAGCGGGTACGAGACGCCGTTCACCACCATCGACACCTTCACGTTGTACTCGTTCACCAGCTTCACCAGCCCGCGGCCGGGCGAGATGGTAGTGCCGCCGCCGTCCACCGGCTGCTTGGCGCTCACCGACTTCTGCGCCAGTTGCGCTTCCAACTCCTTCATCTGCTTGGCCATCTTCTCGGCCGCCGTTTCCGCCTCTTGCATCCGAATCAGCGCCCCCTTCTCTTCGGGCGTCTTCCGCAGGCTCTCGGCCACTCCGTTCAACTGCTTGTGCAGCTCGTTCCGCTGCTCCTTCAGGTAGGTGATGTCCTTCTTCATGTCGTCGATCTGCTTCTGGAGCGCCTTGACGGCCTCGGCGTCGGCAGGCTTCGGGTCGTCGGCGTAGGCGGGGGCGGCGGCCAGGGCGGCGCCCAGGACGGCGGTCAGCAAGGAGTGGCGGGTGGCGGTCGTCATCGGTGTCGATCCCGGTGTGATGGGCGTGGTGATGGGCACCACCGCCCCCGGCTTCGGCATCGGAACGACGGTCTCTTCCACCACCGGGCGTGGCGGAGGGAGGGTTTCGTCCCCCACCTTCCGCGGCGGCGACAGCGTCTCCGTGCCAACCAGGGGCAGCGGCCCAGGGTTGACAGTAAGGGCCGCGGGGTCGGGTCGCAACCCGTTTTCCGGTTTCGCGGGCACCGGCACGGCCGGCGGGTGGAGCGGCTTCACAGGCTGGGGAATTTCCACAGGCTTGGGAAGCGGATCGGCGGGCGGCGGAACGACCGGAACGAGCTTCGGCAGCACGGGGGTGAGGTCAACCGGCTTCGGCAACACCGGCTCGATGGGGTTCGGCAACACCTGCTCCGGCTTCAAGTCCGGGATCCGGTCGATCTTCGCCGGCGGAAGGGCGACCGGCACGGGCAGCGATTCGGGCGTGAACGTCTGCGCGGGCAGCGCGTCCGGCTTCGGGGCGACTGGCAGCGGCACGGGCACCGGGTCGAATATCGGCGGCGCCGGCAGATCAACCAACTTCGGGGCCGCGGGCAGTTCGACCGGCTTGGGCAGCGGGTCGGGCGGCAGCACCGGCGGCAGTGGCACGGGGGCGACGGGCACCGGCAGTTCCGGCCTCGCGTCGGCCACCGGCAGCGGCGGCAGCGGCACCGTCAGTGTGGGAACGATGGCGCCGGTCTGCTGGATCGGCGCGGCGGGCAGCGGGCTGGGGTCGGCGGGCGGGATGGCCGGCACCGGCAACGGCGGCAGCGCGCCGAACGGGTCGGCGGCCGTCACCGCCGGCAGCGACTGGGCGCTCATCCCGCGGAACGCGCCGAACAGCACGGCCCCGACCACCAGCCCGCCGACCACCACCGCCAGCAGCGGCACCCGCGGCGTCTTCCGCTCGGCCATGACCGGCCCTCATGCATTTTGTAGCCGGGGTCTGTGACCCCGGTGCGAACAGTGAACCGGGGTCACAGACCCCGGCTACAAGCAGGTGGCGTTAGAAGTCGGCCCAGCACTCGCCGGGCATGTCGTCGTGGTACTCCACGTCCGGGTCGGCGTGGTGTTCCATCAGGAAGGCGTCTTCGCCGCTGTCCTCGTAGTAGTTCCGCAGCACCTTGCTGGCGCGGAAGTCGAGGCCGCGGAAGAACAGTTGGGCGGGCAGGTTCCGCTCCCGCACGGCCAGGGTGATCTTGCCCCGCCGGTGGGTGTGCAGCTTGCCGTACAGCTTGCCCACCATCTGCGTGCCGATGCCGCCCCGCCGCACGTGCGGGGCGACGGCGAAATTCAGCAGGTGCAGGCGGCTCTTGTTCAGCTCGTACAGCATGTACCCGACGATGCGCTCGTCCTGTTCGGCCACCATGCCGATGCAGTTCCGCTGCCGCAGGCAGTGCAGGAACTCGCCCTCGGTCCACGGGTGGTCGAACCCGGCCGTCTCGATCTGCATGACGTCGTGCAGGTCGCGGCGGATCATCCAGCGGATGTGCACCCGTGTTAATTCGGGCGGGCGCACCACCGCGGTCGCAACAGCACTCATCCGGATTCCCTCCCCCAACCGGCCGGCACGAGTGCCCGCCGGAGCGTTCCGGTCATCGTCCGTGGTGGTCGGTGGCGGGTGCGGCGAGTCCCCCCGGATCGCCGCGCCCGCCAGTGGTCCACTCGCTCCGCGAGTGGTCTGCTCGACCCACTCGCGGGGCGAGTGGGCCACTCCGTGTCGCCCGCCCCCACCGACCAGGTGGGGCGGGCCTCAAAGTTCCAGGTTCCAAGTTCCAGGTTCCAGGTTGTTCAGACCGTCAAGCTTCTCGTCGTCCCGACGGCCCACAGCTTGTAACCTGGAACTTGGAACCTGGAACTCTCCTACTCCTTGTAGAACCGCGTGTTCTCTTCCTTGCTCACGGCGGTCTTGATCTGGTCGCACGCCACCTTCGCCTTGAACCGGGCGTCGCCGGCGGTGGTCCCCTTCACCTTCACCTTGAACACAGCCTCCCCCTTCACCGGCAGGTTGGCCAACGCCTCGAACGTGACCACGTTGCCGGCCGCCCGCCCGGTCGTCGG
>JANNVG010000412.1:0-4684 GCA_031414395.1 Fimbriiglobus sp. | reverse complement strand
TTGGCCGTCTCCCGCCGTGGGTCGGGCAGGTCGGCGAACACGGCGGTGATCGGCAGCGGCATCGGGCGGTCCTCGCGGGAACCCCTGTGATAGCCGCAAACCCCTACACCGTCAGCCGTTCATAGTGCGTAAGCCCTGGGGTGTACGGTACGCAGATCAGAAAGGGTTTCGTGGAAGCACTGCGTCAGCGTGTGTAGGGCCAAAAGCTGCCGCGGGTTGAGGATCGATCCCCACGTTTTGAATCCATAAAGGTGAACCCGAATACCCGTCGAGTTAGGGATGCGCTCGTCGCCCTGAGTGATCTCCGGCAGGATCGGCTCGGACGGTCTAGGCAGAGGAGTTGCCAGTTCGCTCGCCGTGTGGAACGCGGCGAGGTCGCTCTCTTCTGGCAGCCGGTATTCCTTTCCATTCCTCCCGTCTGTGATGACCGCCGCCAGCCGCTCGCCGAGCGCACCAGCTTTCCCCGCCTTGCGGATGTCGTCCACCGGCGTGACTTGCGAGCAGATTGGACAGCGTGCCGAGCCGCGGTTCACTACAGTGCCGTCGGTGGTGGTGATGTCCTTGTCGGTGGCGATGCCGAACACCACCTCCTTCCCCTCAACCCGTATGGTCAGCGCCACCTTCTTGTCTTTCTTCTTGCAGAGCCAGAGGTTCGTCCGCAGAGGAATACTCGCCCGGCAGGAAGGGTTGGAACAGGGCACTGTTCGCACCCAGAGGTAGCCGACGACGGGCTTCTTGTCCCTCCCCGGCGGGTAAAGACAGCCGATCCTCTCCTCTGCCCGCTTCAACACCTGTTTCGCCCAGTGTTCCAAGTCGTGAGCCAGCACGTTCGGCACTTCGACCGATTCGATTCTCCCGAAGAGTGAGTTGTGGGGCGGAACTACCTGCTCCGCCGGACGGACGCCCGGCTTGCCGTACCGCTGCGGATATTCGCAGGTGGCTTTCAGCACCATGTAGGCGACGGGGTTGTAATCGTTGGCGATGGGTTGCGCGCCGAGCCGCCCGGCTTCAAGGGGAATCGCCCCACCGCCTGAGAAGGGGTCAAGGACGACCGGCGGCGTGCCCCCGTTCGCAGTGACGGTGAGTTGACGGGCGACCCAGAGTACGGCTTGCCCTTGAGCGTTGTACACGATCTGCGGCACGCCCTTCTTCACACCAACCTTCAGCGTCGGGGCGCTCGTCTCCCACTTCACCAAACTGCGGTTGTCGAGCATGGTGTCGGGGTCGGGTTCTTCCTCACGTTTTCCTGCCTCGAACGCCAACCACTCCGGCGACCACTTGGCGATGAACGTGAGCAGCCGGTTCCGGAGCGTGTCCGGTTGGCCGTCGTAGGGGCGGTACGGGTCGGGATCGAGATGAACCTTCTTGCCCCGCTTGTACGACTTCAGCGGTTCCGGCACCTGCGTCTTCAGGTGCCTTTCGACGGCGGCGCGGAAGGCCGGCGGGCAGTTCGGGTGATCGGGGTCCGGAACGAGGGAGGCGAACACGATAGCGCGGGATGCGGCCAGCGGGCGGCGGGCGAACCACAAGTGAAGGGTGGAGATGTGCCCGTGCCGGAGGGATTTATCCCGAACGCTCTCGGCGGAGATTTCGCGGATGGGCAAGGCCACTTCAATCAGGCGTGGGCAAGCCATCTCGTTCCCCCGTGGCCGCGGGCAGGCGGCGAGCTGAGGGTTGGTGATAGAGAGCGCACCTGGCGCGGGCGATCTATAAGGACGTTCACTCCGCTACGTCGGCGTCCTCGCCGTGCTGCTTCCAGTCGCTTTCGCTCACCAGGAACTGCACCTGCTTGTACAGCATGGCCGGGTGTAGGTGGTTCATCGGGTCAGGGATGATCCGCAGCTTCGGCTTCTCACCCTTGCAGCAGGTGACGATGTAGAGGAACGCCCGGTCGCCGAGTTGCCGCAACTTGTCCACTTCGGGGGCGGTGAGCATCACGGCCCCGGTCTGGGCACGGCCCTTCACCTCGATGTAGCGGCGGTCGGCGTCCGGCCCCTCGCTGCGGATGTCGTAGTGTTCGCCGTCCTTGGAAACGTCGAACGGCGTCCACCCCCGCGCCCGCTCGTACCGCATCACAACTTCCATCGCAATCCGCTCGACTTCATCATCCCGCCGCATGGGGAACCCGCCGGCAGGCGGCGGTTCTACCGGGTCGAGGGTGGCGACCGCGGATGGCACCACCACCGCCGCCGTCACCACGTCGGGCAGGTTGGCGGAGAGGCGGAGCATGAGTTCCAGTTCGGCCAGCCGGCGGGTGCGGCGGTCCTTCAAGTCCTTCAGCCGCTTCTCAAGCTTCTCCTGTTCCTCCGTGTCGCCTTGCCCGTACAGGTCGGCCCGCTGGTAGCTTTCCAGTTGCAACGAAAGCTCGCGGATGAGGTCGGTGAAGGTGGTTTCCAGGTACTCCCGGCGGAGGTCGCATTCCGTCCGGCGGTGGTCTTCCACCTGCTTGATTTGCAGTTCGGTGACGTGCTGGTACGCCCACATCTGGATTTCTTCGGCCGGGGTGTCGGCCAGCGCGAGCGGTGTAGTGTCGGCGTCCGGTGGAACGAAGTTCAGCAGCGTGGCCGGCGAGACGGAGCGTAGCCCGTGGTGATCGGCGAGGATGACGCTGAGTTGCTGGTGGGCGAGCCGCTTGCGGGCTTCCTGCCGCCCGTCTTCGATGGCCGAGCGGACGAGCCAGAGGCGTTGCGGGGTGGCAATGTTCGGGTCGCACAGGGTCGCGCCTTTGGCGAACGCATCCCGCGCCCGGCGGATGGCCCACTCAATCGTGGCGTCGAACAGCGGGTGCCCGGAGCCGAGTAGCTTGGTGTGTTCGGGAACGCGTGTCTTGCTGGCGACCGAGACAAGGTTCTTGTCGAAGGTGAACGGGGTGTCGTATTTGTCGCGGAAGGGAAGCCGAAGGGCGCGGGCGGCTTCGAGTATGTCGGAGGGGGTGGGGCCGACGTGGTAGACAGGGTAGTGTTCATCCGGGCGGACGGTGCCTCCGGCTTCACGGTAGGCGTTCAGGAAGAAGTTCTGCATGAACAGCGGCTGAAGCTTCCGCTCGTCGGAGGCATCCCGCAGCCGGCGGGCGTCGGCCAGATCGAGCCGGCTGGCGAGCGACCCCTTCTTTTGCAGGCTGACCAACTCTTCGGCCTTCGCCTTCAGCGCCGGGTTGTCCATCAACTGTTCCGCTTGTTGGGCGATTGCGGCGGCGCTGCCCTCGGCGTCGATGGCCTGTTCAATGAGTGAGAGCAGAGGCACCTGTTCGAGCAGTTCGTCCACCACGTCATAAACCCGGTCGTCGCCGAGTTGTTCCCGCATCACGTCCATCTTGGAGAGGATGCGGTCGAGTACCGCCCCTTCGCGGGTGTTCGAGGCAACGAGGTTGTACACCCTCACCTCCCCCTGCTGGCCGTAGCGG
Organism: Fimbriiglobus sp.; assembly: GCA_031414395.1. Lineage (GTDB taxonomy): Bacteria > Planctomycetota > Planctomycetia > Gemmatales > Gemmataceae > JALHQU01. The sequence goes on along the minus strand of JANNVG010000412.1, from coordinate 1,281 downwards.
TGGACGCGGCCCATCCGCTGTTCCAGCCGGTTCGGGTTCCAGGGAATATCCCAGTTGATGAGGAAGCGGCAGAACTGAAGGTTGATGCCTTCGCCGGCGGCGTCGGTGCAGACGAGGATTTTCTTCTCGGTTCGGAACACCCGCTGCGCCTCCTTGCGGGCGTCCACGTCCATCGCCCCGTGGATGGTGGCGACGGTGTAGCCGATTGCGCTGAGGCGCTTGGTGAGGTCGTCGAGGGTGTCTTTGTGTTCGGTGAAGATGACGAGCTTTTCCCGGTCGTCCCGAATCACATCGGACTCATCCAGCACCTTCAGTAACTGGTTGAACTTGGCCTCTTTATGCCCGGCTTTGCCCAACGCCTCGGCCATGCGGTGCAGTTCCGCCACCTCCGCCCGCTCCTTATCCACTTCCGCCGGGTCGTCGCTCAACACCTGCCGGAAGACTTTCCGCTCGACCGCTTCCCGCTGTGCTTCGTCCAGGTCTTCGTACTCCGGGTAGGTGCCCGGTACTTCGTCGTCGCTCCCCTTGAGCAGCTTCTTCTTCTCCGCCGCGGTGCGGGTCGGGTCGCGGAGGATGCGGAGAACTTCGTCCAGCGCCGCCAGCCGGTTCTTGAGCGTGCAGGTGATGGCGTACACCGACGACGCCAGCCGCCGCTGCATCACCATGAGGATGAGTTCGACGTTGCGGTTCTTCTTCGCCTTCGCCTGCTTCCGCTTGGAGCGGACGTACCGCGTCACGTCCTCGTACAGCGCCAGTTCTTCGGTGGTCAGTTCGTACCCGGCGGTCTTGGCGTACCGCGGGCGGAAGAGCGGTTGCGAATCCCAGTTCACCATCTCCTCTTTCAGCCGGCGGAGGAAGAAGCGGTTCCGCGCCCGGCTGATCTCGGCTTCGCCCTCGAACGCTTCCCCCGGTTGCGTCGGTGTGCGGGTGATGCGGGACGTGACCGCTTCATCGGCGTGGAACAGGTCTTCGTCGAGCAGCATGAGCAGCCGGCGGAACGTATCTTTCCGCCCGCGGTGCGGGGTAGCGGTGAGGAAGAGCAGGTGATCGGTTCGGGGAGCAAGCGCTTCGACGGCGGTGTACCGCTCACTCCGGTCTACGTTCTTGCCGTACTCGTAGGCGCTCAGCTTGTGGGCTTCGTCCACAATCACCATGTCCCACTGCGTTTCACGGGCGGCGTTCAGGCAGGCGTCGTGCCGAGCGATGTAGTCGATGCTGGTGACGAACAGCCCGTCGTCTGAGCGGGCGAACCGGCCCGGCTCGGCGTCGAAGCTGCCGCGG
>JANNVG010000411.1:0-2454 GCA_031414395.1 Fimbriiglobus sp. | reverse complement strand
CCCCTGACCGAGAAGACCCCGCCGGTGAAGACGGCCCCGCCGACGCCGCTGCTCGTGGACATCCAGCAATTGGCCGTGCTGTTGAACCGCTCGGTCCCCTCGCTCGAACGCGACCAAACGGCCGGTCGGTTGCCCGCCCCGGTGCGGATCGGCGGCAGCAAGAAGTGGCGACGCGCGGACATCGAGGCGTGGGTGGCTGCCGGCTGCCCCGTCCGCACCACCACCCGCAAGAAGTGATCCCACACCCACGCCCCGGAAACGCCGCGGGCCGACCCTGGCACGGGTCGGCCCACAGTCGCGGTGACACCGGGCTGTCACCGGAGTACCACAGTCGTGAATCATACCCCCGACCCGAACGCCCGCCAACCGTTCCTGTCCGCAGCCCACCGTGCGGAGTTGGCCGCGAGCGGCATCCCGGCCGAGCACGCCCTGGCCGCCGGCGTGTACTCCGAACCTGACCCGGCCGCCCTCGGCAAGCTGCTCGGCTGGAAGGGGCCGGCGCGCGGGGGCGGGCTGGTGTACCCGTTCTGTGACGCCGACGGCCGCCCGACCGGGTACGTGCGGGTGAAGCCCGACCGCCCGCTGCCCGACCGCACCAAACCCGGCAAGGTGCGGAAGTACGAGGCCCCGAAGGGCCAGCCGAACCGCCTGTACTTCCCCCCGCACACCCGCCCGCTTCTGGGCGACCCGACCGCCCGGCTGGTCGTCACCGAGGGGCTGAAGCAGCCGCTCGCCGCCGACGCCCACGGCTTCCCGTGCGTCGGCCTGGCCGGGGTGTGGTGCGGGCTGACGCCGAAGGCGCAGACGCCCGGCCGCCGCCAACTGCTGCCCGACTGGTCGGCCGTCCCGCTCGCCGGCCGGCCGGTGGTGCTGGCGTTCGACTCGGATGCCGCCACCAACCCGAAGGTGATGGCGGCCGAGCGGGTCATGGCGGCGGCGCTGGCCGCGGCAGGGGCGGTGGTGACGGTGGCGCGTCTGCCCGCGGCACCGGACGGCAGCAAGCAGGGGATCGACGACCTGCTCGCCCGGTGCGGACCCGACGCCCTGGCCGCCGTCCTCGCCACCGCCACCCCACCCGGCGGCACCCCGCCCGGCCTGCTGCCCCCGGACCCGGAGGCCGAGGGGGTGGGCGGGCGGCGGGTGATCGACGTGGACACGAACGAGTTCCGGGTGAACGACGCGGAGGCCGAGGCGCTGGGCACCGATGCCGACGTGTACCAGCGGGGCGGGCTGCTCGTCCACGTGCTGCCCGCCCCGCCCCCGCCGGTCGAGGAGGTGGTCCGCCCGCCGACGGGCGGGTCGGCAGTGCGGGAACTGGTCAAGCCGCTCGTGCGGGATCGCCTGACCCGCGCCGCCCGCTGGCGGGAGTGGCGTGGGGGCGAAGAGGGCGGGTGGGTGCCGGCCCACCCGCCCGAGTGGTGCGTGGCCGCCGTCCACGCCCGCGGCGACTGGCCGCGGGTCCGCCGCCTGGAGGCGGTCGTGCCGCACCCGGTGCTGCTGCCCGACAACACCCTGCTGGCCCAGGCCGGCTACCACCCGCCGACCGGCGTGCTGGTGTGCCCGCCCGCCGACCTGAGTGTGAGCGTGCCCGACCAGCCCACCCGCGCGGATGTGGCAACGGCGGTTGAAACGCTGCTCGACCCGCTGGCCGACTTCCCGTTCGAGACGCCCGCCCACCGCTCGGCCCTGGTCGCCGGCCTGCTCACCCCGCTCGCCTGGTTCCTGTTCGACGGCCCGGCCCCGCTCTTCCTCATCGACGCCAACGTCCGCGCGGCCGGCAAGGGGCTGCTGGCCGACGTGGTGTCCATTATCCTGACCGGCCGGCGGTTCGCCGTCACCGCCTACACGCCCGACCGCGACGAGTTGCGGAAGCGGATCACCGCCCTGGCGGTCGAGGGCGACCGGCTGGCCCTGTTCGACAACCTGGCCGGGGCGGTGGGCAACGACGTGCTCGACATGGCCCTCACGTCGGATCGGTGGAAGGACCGGCTGCTCGGGTCGAACCGGGTGTACGACGGCCCGCTGCACGTCACGTGGTTCGCCACCGGGAACAACGTGCAACTGCACGCCGACACCGCCCGCCGCGTGTGCCACGTGCGAATGGAGAGCCAAGACGAGCGGCCGGAGCTGCGGCAGGACGTGCGGTACGAGGACCTGCGGGCGCACGTGCGGGAGCGGCGGGGCGAACTGCTCGGGGCGGCGCTCACGATCCTGCGGGGGTGGCTGGTCGCCGGCCGGCCGACGAGCGGGCTGAAGGCGTGGGGCAGCTTCGAGGGGTGGAGCGGGGTGGTGCGGCAGGCGGTGGTGTTCGCCGGCCTGCCCGACCCCGGCGACACGCGGGTGGCGTTGCAGTCGTCGGCCGACCGGGAGGCGGCGGCGATGGCGGCCGTCCTGGACGGTCTGGAGCGGATGGACCCGCACGGCCGCGGGGTGACGGCGGCCGAGGTGGTGGCG